>CASFWS010000027.1 GCA_949298295.1 uncultured Bacillota bacterium
ACCTAGGCTACGCCGGCGCCGAGGAAAAAGCCGCCGGGCTTGCCGAAGAGCGTTATCCCGCCCTTTCCTATGGCGATGAAGACGCCGGCAAGCGGAACTGGGGCGACTTCCTGACCTCGGAAGCCGGGGACGGGGCGGTGAGCCTCGAAGCGATCATCGATTCCGAGGGACTTGGCTCCGTCATCGACGGCTTAGCTGGCGAAGGGGCGGTGAACCTCCCGGAAGAGCGGGAGGAGCTTTCCTCGGTCCTTGCTCTTGTGAGCGGCTCGCCGCTTCTCAAGGACATGGTCCCCAATGCCGTCCGAAAGGCCCTCCAAGATGGTAGCGGCATCGCCTTCGAGGGGGTCGATTTCGCCCGTTCGAACCCCTATTTCGCCTACTTTGAGGCGGAATGGCCGTCAGTCCCGGACGAAGACGCGACCTCTTCGGCCCTTGCCCTCCGCTGGTTCAGCGATGAGGAAATCGCCTCCATCGTCGATGTCGTCTACGATGCCGAGAGCCTCAATTCGTTTTTCTCGAGCTTCGATGTGATCACCCGAGAGGCTATCGGCAATATTCGCGTCCTCCTTCAGGAAATGGCCGGTTCGAAGGTCTTCAATTCGGTGCCCTTCGAGGCGACCCCCGGCTTTGCGGTGACCGACTCTTCTTCGGGAGCGAACGTCCCCGTCGATAGCCGCCTCAATGTCTTCCAAGGCACTCTCTTCTACATGATGGTGGAGACCTTCCTTTACGAACGGGCCTACAATCCGGTCCTCGATGCCGAAAGGGGCTTCCCCTCGGCCGGGGCGAAGCTGACCTCCTCCCTTTTTGCCGCGACTGGGTCCTTCGAGGATTCCTTCGAAACGAAAAGAAGCCTCGGGGAGAAAGCCGTCGACGCCTTGGTAAGCGACGGCCTGGACGGCGGGCTCCTCAACACCGTCTTCCAGGAGCTTTCCGTCGACGGGAGCCTCCCTCTCGACTTCTCCAACGAAGGGGTCCTCGACTTCGAGGACATCAACCCGACTTCCCTCGGGAAGATCCTCCAAAGCCTCAACGCCGTCGACTTCTGCGAAGGGGTCATCGCTAACGGGGCCGAGTACCTCCTCAGCGACGCCATCAACCTCGGAGCCTGGTCGATGGTGACGACCGACCGGAAGCTCGAGGGCGAGCGGGGGAGCCTCCGCCTCAACGAGATCGCCTATGTCGGTACTAGAACCGCTCCCTCGGCCCTCTCCTACCATTATGGCGAGGGCTACCGCTCGGTGAGCCCGGACGCGAATGGCGTCTATTCCTTCCGCGACGAGGACGCTCCCCACGGGGAAAGCTCGCTCGTCGGGCCGACCGACGTCTATCTCGACGCCGGGCTGACCGTAAGCCTCTTCGCTTCGGATAGCGCCGCTGATTTCTCCTTCGTCTACGATCTATCGACCTACCACCTCCTGACGCGGGAACAGTACCGGATCGGGGCCATTCCCTCCCTTGTCCGCTTCCTCGGGAACGTCCTCTACGACTACGAGGCTGAAAGCTACGACCAAATCGAAAGCGCCGACGACTTCTTCGCCCCGCTTTTGGACGGCTCCTCGGAAGGAGAGGTCGACTACGTCTACGAAATCGCTTCCTTCCTCTTGAACGCCGACGGCTTCTTCAATGCCGACTTCGATAAGGATGGCGGCATCCTTTCTTCTGACCCCGACGATGGAAACCTTGCCTACATCTCCGGGGATATCCTCGTCCGGAACTTCCTCCAGTTCAGCGTTTCCGTCTCCGCCGCCTCGGGCGAGGCCTTGGAGGTCGACCTCGGGAGTCTCTTCCTCCACGAAGTGTCTTCCGACCCGGTCGCTACCGAGCGGAGCCTCATTTCCTCGATCCACGAGGCGATGTACGAGGAAGCGAATATGGTCGGTGAAAGCGGCGAGGTCCCCACGTCCGCCGAGCGGGCTGCGGCCTACCCCGGAGGCCTTACCTACCTGAGCGAGAACCTCGCGGCGATCACGACGGCAGCCGCCCTCTACCAAGCGGCCGGGAGTTACGTCTATCCGAACGCTTCCGACGTCTTCAAGGAGCTCTTCCTCGCTTCTTCGAATACCCTCGGGCTGATGAAAAAAGCGAGCGGAGCTCTTAGCCTTACTTCGGTCGCCAATAACGTCGTCTCGAGCCTCGTCAATACTTCCTTTGCTTCCGGCCTTGCCTTCGAAGCCCATCCGAACCGGGGTTTCCTTGGCGTCGTCGTGTCGATCGAGGGAATATCCACGGTTACCATCGGAACGGTCCAAGGCCTAGCTAGTAGCACGGCTAAGCGACAGGAAATCGACGCTTTGGGCGGCGCGATGCCGACCGGCCTCGAGGAACTCCGGGCCATCTCCTATGCTTCCGATCCGGATTTCTATCGCGCGCTTTATGCGGTCTTGGCTGAGGCTAACGGCCTCCTTGATAGGACGGTCGAGGCTTCTTACGTTTTCGCCATCGAGGAACTCAATACCGCAGGCCTGACCCTCGAAAACGTGACGCTACTCGGCCTTGCATCGACGCTCCTCGATTCCTACTTCTACGAACTTGTCGTTGGCGGCCTCTATATCCATACTCTTGTGGCGATCGGGGAAAATTCGACCGCCGTCTACGGGTCGGGCGGCCGGTTGCTGAGCACGGCCGAAATCGAGGCATTGAAGACCTCTTCCGTCGATTTCGACGGCTCGGCTCATGACTTCGGGACGGAAGGCTATCTCGTCCAAGCGGCCGGACTCATCAGGCAATCCCTCTAAATGCTTACTATCAAGGAGCCCGTCGTCCGGGAGACGAAAATCCTTTCCAGTCGTTTCATCGGGGTTTTGCTGCCGCTTTTGGGTACCGACTTCAAACTAGCGAAGGCCGAGATCGAACGCCTTTATCCGAAGGCCGACCACTATTGCTATGCCTATAAGCAAGGCGCTAAGGAAGGAAGTAGCGACGACGGGGAGCCCTCCCATTCGGCCGGGCTTCCCCTCCTTAACGTCCTTCGGGGGTCGCTTCTCGACGAGTGCGCCCTCTTCGTCGTTCGCTATTTCGGCGGGACCAAGCTTGGCCTCGGGCGTCTCACCCACGCTTATTCCGACCTTGCCAAGGCGGTGGTGGCCAGCGCCGTCCCCTATGAGGCCAAACCGGGAAAAAAGGCCACCCTCAACATTCCCTATCCTTCCTATGACCTTGCCCGCGACCGGGCGGAGAAGATGGGGCTTGAAGCCGGAAAGCCATCTTTCCTTGCCTCCGTTCTCCTCCCGGTCGCCGGCGATGCTACAATTCTTAGGGCTTTCCTTCTCCTCTTCCCGGAAATCCGGGCCGAGGGGGAGGAAGACTGCTTTGTTTATAGGAGGCCAAGCCATGATCAAGGCTAGCGAATACAGCGAGCGCCGGGAGAAGCTCATCAACATGATGGAGCCCCAGTCGGCGATGGTTCTTTTTTCCGGGGTCGAGAAATGCAAGTCGGCCGACGAGGACTACCCCTTCGAGGTCGCCCGGAACTTCTATTACCTCACGGGCATCGACCAGCCCGACAGCATGCTCCTCCTCGTCAATGTCGACGGGGAACGGAAGGAATTCCTCTTCGTCTCGCCCTTCGACGAGCGGAAGGAGAAGTGGTACGGCCGCCGCTTGAGCCTCGAGGAGGCCGAAGCCCGCTCCGGCATTCGAAACGTCCTCGTCAATTTCTCCTTCCAAGGGAAGCTCGACGCGACGCTATCCCCGGCGATCAGCCAGTTCGGGGATGTCTCGAGCCTCTATGTCGACCTCGACCGCGAGCTGAAGATCGCCGATGGCACCTACGTCGAGGACTTCCTTTCGACGATCAAGAACGCCTACGGAAACGTCGCCATCCTCAACGCCTATCCCCTCGTCACCCAGCTCCGCCTCCGCAAGAGCGTCGGGGAAATCCAAGAGCTGAGAAGCGCCATCAAGACGACCCACATCGGGATCAACGCCGCCCTGAAAATCCTCGAGCCGGGACGGAAGGAATATGAGCTGGCCGATGCTTTCCGCCATGCCATCAACGACAGCAACGGCTATCAGGGGGAATCCTTCAATACCATCATGGCGAGCGGAATCCATACGACCTGCCTTCATTATCCGCGGCCGGTCGATACCATCCCCGCCGGGGGGCTTGTCCTCATGGACCTCGGGGCCCGGAACGGCTATTACTGCGCCGACGTGAGCCGGACCTACCCGGCCGACGGGAAATTCTCGCCCGAGCAGCGCTCGGCCTACGAACTCGTCCTCGAGGCCAACAAGATGACGGCGGACCTCGCCAAGCCCGGGGTCACCATTGAAGAGCTCCAGAATGCCGTCATCGCCCTCTATGAGCGGGAGCTGCCGCGGCGGGGGCTTTTGTCCGAAGGGGAGAAAGTGGAAGACGTCTACTTCCATAGCGTTTCTCATTTCATTGGCCTCGACACCCACGATCCCTACGTTTCCCCGAGCGACCGTTCCTACCGGAAGATCCCCCTCGAGCCGGGGATGGTCATCTCCGACGAGCCGGGGCTCTACTTCTCCCGCCTCGGCTTCGGGATAAGGATCGAGGACGACCTCCTCATCACCGAGCACGGCTCCGACGTCCTTACCCGGGACATCCCGAAGGAAACCGACCAGATCGAGCGCCTGCTCCAAAGCCAAAAGAAGTAGGAAAGGGGGCTTCGGCCCTCTTTTTCTTCTTCCTCGCGCGTTTACTTAATGGGGATTAGGAAAGATAATTAAGCCAATGAAGAAATACGTTCTCGCCCTTGACCAAGGGACGACTTCGACGAGGGCGATCCTCGTCGATTGCGAGGGAGTGGCTCGCTACAAGGCCAGCCGCGAGCTCGAGCCGCTTTATCCCCGCCCCGGGGAGGTGGAGCTCGATGCCGAGCGGATCTGGATCTCGACCGTCGACGTCATCAACGAGATCATGATCGTCTCCGGAGCGAGCTGGGACGACATCGATTCCATCGGGATCACCAACCAAAGGGAGACGACCGTCGTCTACGAGAAGAAGACGGGGCGGCCCATCTATAACGCCATCGTCTGGCAGTCGAAGGCCAGCGCATCCATCTGCGACCGCTACCACGGCCAAGAGGAGTTCATCCGTTCGCGGACCGGTCTTCTCATCAATCCCTATTTCAGCGCCTCGAAGATCCGCTACATCCTCGAGAAGGTGCCGGGGGCCGAGGAAAGGGCCAAGAAGGGAGAGCTCGCCTTTGGGACCGTCGACTCCTTCCTCGTCTACAAGATGACGAAGGGCAAAAGCTTCCTTACCGATGCCACCAACGCTTCGCGGACGATGCTCTTTAACATCAATACCTTGCGTTACGACGAGGATTTGCTGAGGCTTTTCGACATTCCTGCCGCGATGCTTCCGGAGGTGAGAAACTGCGACGACGATTACGGGGAGGCCTCCTTTTTCGATTGCTCGGTCCATATCCGCGGCATCGTCGGCGACCAGCAAAGCGCCCTCTTCGGGCAGGGGTGCCTCACTCCCGGGGAAGGGAAGAACACCTACGGGACCGGCTGCTTCATGCTCATGCATACCGGCGATAAGCCGGTCTTTACCCATGGCGGGCTCCTTACGACGGTCGCGGCCATGCGGAAGGGAAAGGCGACCTACGCCCTCGAGGGCTCGGTCCTTGTCGGCGGGGCCGTCGTCCAGTGGCTCCGCGACGAGATGAACTGGTTCAAGAAATCCTCAGACGTCGAGGAGTATGCCCTCCGGCGCCCGGACACCGGCGGGGTTTACGTCGTCCCGGCCTTCGTCGGCCTCGGGACGCCCTATTGGGACGACGAGGCCCGGGGAGCCGTCTTTGGTCTCACCCGCGGGAGCGACCGCCACAACATTACCCGGGCGGCCCTGTATTCGATCGCCTACCAGTCGATGGACGTCATCGAGCTCATGAAGAAGGAGACCGGCCTTCCCCTGACGACCCTCAAGGTCGACGGTGGGGCTTCTTCCGACGGCCTCCTCATGCAGTTCCAGGCCGACATCCTTAGAAGCGAGGTCCTCGTCCCCGAGCAAATCGAGACGACGGCCCTTGGAGCCGCTTACATGGCAGGCCTAGCGACCGGCTTCTACCAAAGCGAGGAAGTCCTTTTCGCCCATCGGAAGTTCGCCCGGCGTTATGTCCCGGCCATTTCCGAGGAGGAAGCCGCCCGCCTCTACGAAGGCTGGCTCGAGGCCGTGAAGGCGACCCGGGCCTTCAAGCCGAGGAGATAAGATGGAACGCAAGTTTTCGAAGGAATCCTTCCTCGACTTCCTGAAAGCCGCCCTCCCTTCCTACAAAGGGGACGTCGATTTCCTTTATGAGCTCTCGGAAGCCGCCTTCGGGGCCATCCCGACCCTTTCGAGCCAGTCGAAGGTCCTCGCCCGCTTTGCCTATAGCCCGGCCAAGATCGTCTTTTACCTCGTCGGGGAGCACACCTTCTACCTTCAAACCCATCCCGACAAGAAGGAGGCCGACCTCCGGGGCGACCCTTCCTACGCCTCCTTCATCGTCTCTTACGCCCTCGACAAGTACTACACCAACGAGCACCTCTCCTATAGCGAGGGTAGCCTCCTTTCCCCCTACATGCCGGAGGTATCGACCCTCTCCCTTTATCTCAATTTCATCCTCGGGACCCTCCGCGGCCAAAAGAAGGGCGACCCCCGGGAAACCCTCTTCGTCGACATCCTCTCGAAGGGACTCTCGATGGCCCGCTGCATCCTCGAGCTCCTCGTCGGGGGCTACGAGACCGAGGCTTTCTCGACCTGGCGGACCCTCCACGAGAACGAATGCATCCTCCTTGCCCTCGTCGGGGCTGGGGAAAAGGCCGTCCAGTCCTATCTCCGGCACCTCCAGTATGCCCTCGCCTTCCGAGGAGCCATCCAGGGAAAGGAAGAAACCGACAAGGTGTTCCTTTCCATCAAGGAAGAGATGCACGCCCACGGGCTCAAGAGCAAGGACATGAAGCGCTTCATCGAGTACGGCTGGCTCTACGATATCGACGGGGCCGAGGCGACCGAGGGCTTCAAGCTCAACTTCCGGGACGGAGTCGAACGGATCGCCGGCCTCCACGACTACAGCAAGGTCTACGAGATGAGCAGCGAGATCGCCCATTCCTCGCCCCTTCTCATCTACAGCCGGAAGTCCTACTTCCTCCTCGTCACTCTCCTAAGCCTTTACGAGAGTTTCTTCCGCCTTGAGAAGATCTTCGCTTCTCTATATCTAGCAAGCGCCCCCGAAGAGGCAAAGAAACGCTACGAGAACCTCCGGAAGGCCTATTATGGGGAGATCGTCGCCAGCTACGAGAAGGTGAAGAAGCGCTTCGTCGCCCTCCCGAGCAAGGAAAAGACCCCGCGGTAAGAAGGCGGGGCCTTTTCGCTTGCCCCTAGGCGGGGCGCTTTTTCGTTTTCGGCTGGTGGAAGAGGCGTTGCACGGCAACGAGGAGGAAGGAAAGGGCCAAGACGATGGCCGAAAGGAGGAGAATCCAATAAAAGACCCCGAAGTCGAGGTTGCCGCTCCCAAAGGAAAACCAACCCAAGGCCTCATCGTCGAGGAAGAAGTGGGGGACCTTGGCCCCGGAGGGGTCGAAGGAGAGACCGAGGGGACGGGCCACCCCGTAGACGAAAAGGAGATAGAGGAGGGGAAAGGCGAGGCCGGCGAAAGCCCGGGGAAAGGCTGTGGGTCTTCCTTCGAAGGCGACGAAGTCAAGGATACCGAGAATCGGGACGATCAAATGGACGCATAGGTTGGCTAGGCTTTCGACGTATCCGGGGCCGGCGCTTGGGAGAAGGAAGGCAAAGAAGACGGGCATCGTAAGGGCGACCCCGACGGCGGAGGAGAGACGGAAGAGGCGGAGGAGAGACGGAAGAGGCGGAAGAAAGGAAGGGAACTCTCGCGTCCGGTTTCCAAGGCCGCGACATCGATGACCAGAAAGAAAAAGGAAGAGGCCATCATTGCAATGTTCGAGAGGATGGTAAAGTAGAGAAAGAGATAGGAGCCGTCCATGAAGCCCCCGGCATTCTCGAGATTGAGAAGAAGGCCGACGCCTCCGAAGAGGATGATGGCGGCTTTCCATAGAAGGCCGAGGAAAAGGCGGGACCGGCTCGCCTGGCGTAGAGTTGCTTTCACGGGCCGAGTTTAGGGTAAGGAGAGAACTTCTTCAATGGGAATAGACAAAAAAGAAGCCGCTTTTGCGGCCTCTTTCATCGTCTACCCATCAAACATCCGCGTAGCAGCTTCCGCCGATGAACTCGCGCATGAGGGAGTTGGAAGGGACCCATTCGTCTTTCATGTCGAGGAAGAACTTCATCATCCGGATGAGGCGCTCGGCCAAGGGGAAGTAGGGGCTTTCCTTATCGATGTTGCTAAGCAAGGGGAGAGCGTACTTCCGCATGACGGCTAGTTCGTAGGGAAGGAAGGAGTTGAAGACATAGTCGCTACCTTCCTGGAAGGGATAGATCCATTTGAACTCGCCCGCCCGGACGTTTCCCCACATCGAGAAGGTCTCCTCGGCCGGGGCCGCCCGGAACTTGTAGTCGCGGACGAGCCGGCGAATGAGGCGGAGGTCGGTGAGGGAGAGGGGGTTATGGTCGTCGAGATTGATCTGGGCTTGGGGCGAGATGAAGACCTTGAACTTGTTGGCCTTGGAAATGGAAGGGGTGAGAAGATCGTTCAAGGCGTGGATTCCCTCGATGATGATGGGTTCATCATGATGGACACGGAGCTTCCTTCCCGGGACCCGGTGGCCGACCTTGAAGTCGAATTTCGGGAGTTGGACTTCTTCCCCGTTGATGAGGTCGAGCATGTTCTGGTTGAAGAGCTCGGTGTCGAGGGCTCCGATGGCCTCGAGGTCCGGGTTCCCGTTTTCGTCGAGCGGGGCTTCGTTCCGGGTCTTGTAGTAATCGTCGATCGAAATGCGGATCGGGTGGATCCCCCGGGAGAGGAGCTCGATGCGGAGGCGGTTGGCGAAAGTCGTTTTCCCGGAACTCGAGGGACCGGCCACGCATACGAGGCGGATGTCTTCGATATCGTCTTCGATGAGTTGGCCAAGCTCGGCGAGCATCCGGTTGTGGCGGGCTTCGCAGATGTTGATGAACTCGACGCTCCCGTTATGCTCGATTTCGTGGTTGATCTTCGCCACCGTGTCGATCCCGGCAATCTTGGCCCAGTCGTGGCTCTCCTTGAGGGTTCTTCCAAAGGTCGGGGCATCCTCGAAAGGCGGGATTTTCCCGCCGCACTCCGAGCGGGGGTACTGAACGAGGAAGCCTGGGGCGTAGAGGCGGATTTTGTAGTCCTTGATGTGGCCGGTCGAAGGGGCGAGATGGCTATACATATAGTCGAGGTAGCCGTTGCACTCGTTGAGGTGCACCGTCTTCTCGGGGCGGTACTCCAAAAGGGAAATCTTGTCGTTGAAGCCCCTTTCGCGATAGATTTCGGCGGCTTTCTCATTGGGAACGACGGTTCGGGTAATCGGATAGTCGGCGGCGACGATTCGCTCGACCTCGTGGTTGAGCCTTAAAAGCATCGCCGTATTGGCTACCATCTTCGAATCGATGAGATGGACGCTGATGCAGCGGCTCACGTTGTAGGCAAAGCGGATCTTGAGGTCGGGATAGAGGTTATGGAAAGCCATCGCCACGATGTAGCGGAGGGTCGCTTCGTAGATTTTCATCGCCTCGTGGTCCCGAAGATCGAGGAACTCGACCTCGGCGTCGTAATAAACCTCGTAGTTGAGGTCGCGGACCCGGTTGTTGACCATCGCGGCGATGAAGCGTTCCGGCTCGATGCCGAAGTCCTTTTCGAGTTCGAGTAGGGATAGCTTTTCCTCGTAGGACCTTTCCTGGCCCTGGCATTTGACGGTGAATGGCATGGTTGTCTCCTTATCGGGGTTAGCCGCTCATTTTAGGGGCGGCCGAAGTCGTATGCAAGCGCTTTCATGGCTCCTGTCCCGATCGCCCTTCATTTTACCGCCTCGCGCTTGAAAAATTCGGCCCTAATGACCTATGCTAAGGCCACTAGCATGAATAAGTTAGTCAAACGCTTTCTCAGCCTTACGGCCGAGGGAAAATCCATCGTCATCTTGGCTTTTTTGACGAT
>CASFWS010000028.1 GCA_949298295.1 uncultured Bacillota bacterium
ATCCTCGGAAAGGGCGTCAAGCTGTAGGCAAAAACATCGAAAAAGGCCGGCAAAAGCCCGGCCTATTTTCGGTTTTCCTTCCTTTTTAGGCTTCTACGAGCCCTTCGACGATCGAGGAAAAGAAATCCTTTTCGAAGTAGGTAAGGGAAGTGCCGGGCTTAAGGAAAGCCTCGACGTCCTCCCTCGCCTCCCCCCAGTCGACGAGGGCAAAGCGTTCTCGAAGCATGGCCTTGACGTTTTCGATGCCGAGGCTAGCGCCTTCGTAGAGGCCGGCTTGCCTCAGCTTGTTCTCGAGATAGGCCATGTTGACCTTGGTGCCTAGTCCCAAAAGATAGGCCAAATCGTAGAAGTCGCGTCCTTTGACGCGCCCATGCCATTGCCTAGCAAGGCAAGCCGCCAGCTTGGCGGCAAAAAGGGAGGGACGGTCAAGGACCCGCATCTTGAAGGGAAAGGGAAAGGCCCGGAAGGCCGGTCCGGAGGCAAACCCCAAAGCCGGGCGCTCGTCGCATTCGATTTTGATTTTGAGCTTCTGATCGGGATTCACGCCCCGGCTGCTCGATTCGCCGAAGAAGAGAGCCAAAGCATCGGCGAGGTTAACGGATACGAATCCCGACATTATGTTGCTTGGGCCCTTCTTTTCCTTGATTGAGAAATCGATCGGGAGGTCGACTCCGCAGGAGAGGAAACTGCGCCTGATGCTCGGAAAGGCCTGATCGATCCTAGCGGAACCTTCTCTCGAAAGAAGGGTGAAATCCAAATCTTCGGAAAAGCGCGGAAGGTTAACGAAAAGGCGAAGGGCCGTTCCGCCGTAAAATCCGGCCCGGTCGAAAAAGGAGGCTTCGGAGAGGCCGAACAAAACGATTTCCTGAAAAACTTCCCTGATAGCGAATGCCTTCGCATCCAAACCGGCGTTTCGATATTCTTCAAAAAGCGACGACAAACCCTCGTTCAACACGTGATGTTGCCTCCTTTCGTGAGCATCTCGATCAAGAGAGAGATATTCCGGCTCCGGTAATGAGAGCCGTACGCGACCAGCTTGGCTTTGTCAAGATTTCGAAATTGCTCCTCGTCGATCCGGAGATCGGCGAAAAGAAGGTCCTTCAGCTGTTTCAAAGAACCGACCCCGCGAAGGACATAAAGCTTGTCGAGGAGCGCCTTTTCCGGGCTAGCTATCTTATAGGGGATCCCCTTGGCTTCCATGTCCAGGAGGCCAAAGGGAAAAGCCTCGACCGGAACATCCCGATAACGGAAGGTTCCAAAAGGCGTCTGATACTCTTTCCTCCGCCTTTTGAGGCAAGTGGCCGAAACAACGCTAAGCGTTCTTTCGGGAATCAGGCCGTAAAAGGAAAGGGCCGTCTCGAAAGATATGTACGAGGGACCGTAGATATAAGGGGCTAGAGAAAAGGGATCGGCATGCCGGTCGTCGCTATAAAGGCCATGGGTAACCGGAAAGAGGTTCCCTCGCTTGACCTCGGTTTCGATTTTAACCCCCGAGTTAACGTAATCCAGATATTTCAGATGCAAGTCACCCGTCGAATAAAGCATATATTTCTCCAGATATTCCAAATATATTGGTTTTTTTAGAGCAAATCAATGGTCCTAATGACAGCGGAGCCAGCACTCCCATAAAAAACCGCCTAGGCTAAAAACCGCTTCTCTTCCCCTGAAAAAGCCGGGCGCGGAAGAGGCTGGGGTAGATGCCAAGGCTGAGGCTGGGCGCAGCTTAGGCGTTGGCCAAAGAGGTTCGGGAGCGCTTGTCCCCTTTCGTCCTAGATCGTGCCCTGCCTCACGGGATGGTACGGCAGCGCTTTAAGATAGCGCCGGTCGGCCGCCCGGAGAGAAACTTTCCAAACCGAGATGGCGTTTCCGACTTGTCTCGCTTCGTAAAGAAGGACGGGCTTAAGGAAATCTCCTACGTCCTCCCGCGCCTCCTGCCAATCGACGAGGGCAAAGCGTTCCCGAAGCATGGCCTTGACGTTTTCGATGCCGAGGCGAACGCCTTTGGAGCCTTCGCCAAAAGGCAGGAAAAGGCCATCACGGATAAGCAAAACCGGTCTGAGGGACCGGGATTTTCAGAAGGTATCCCAGCAGTGGCTAGAAAGGACTTTTTACTGAGTTGGCTATTTTATGCAAGCTTGCCTTTTTGTTAGAGGCGTTGCTTTTAAAAACTTATGATCGCTTGTAGTTCCTTGATCATTCTTTGAAGAGTATCTAAGAATATTTCTTTATCAATAAAAGCGTTGGATAACAATAAATCAAAATTCCTTTGAAAATCTTTTGGCAAAATTGCACATTCTTTCAATGCATAAAACATCATTCTCTTTTCGCCTGGATGAGTAATCTCATTTACGGCAAATATTACGTCAAAATAAGATTCGATGAAGGCTGCTAAACGGTGATTGACGCTGATAAAATCGGAACGATTTAAGGCTTTTTCTATTTGCTTATCATAGGAAGGCAGATAACCGCTTAATAATGACAAATTCCTTTTTATTATGTTTTCTTTTAACTTGTCAGGATATTTAATGTCATATTGTTTCTTTAATTTTTCAAGTTTGCCATTTCGGTCGAACAAGATTTTGCAAGTCTTTAAGTTATGCCACAAACAGGTGGTATAACCATTGGAAGCCACTCCATCATCCACCACTCTTGAGATGTTTTTGGCAAAATCGTCCAAATGGCGATACAAGATATCGATATCAATATCGTCTTTTAACGTACAATCGTCTTCCAATTCCCAATATGAGTTAGAAAGTTCAATATACCTACAAGTTCCATCTAATATTCTTTTTCTCACTTCTAAGGAAGGCACATTCGTTACGTAAACATAAAGATCGTAATCCGATTTTTCATCATAATTATCGGAAGATCTTGATCCGCCTAAGGCCAGTGCCTCTACCTCGTTGATTTTCTTAAACTCTCCAACTAACTTTTCAAAGTACATAATGTATACACCGCTTCTTATGCGTGCCCCGAATCCTGGACACTATTATCCCTAGGCTTCTCTCACCTCGTCAACGCGGATGCCGCCCGGCATTTGGCCGGGGGCATCCATTTTGCTTTCGACTTGATCCTCCTGTCGTTGTAGCAGTCGATGCATTCAGAGACGGCCTTCTTAAATCGCTCAAGGTTCTGGACTCCGATTAGTGCCCGCAGGGCATCTCGTTCTTCATGATGCCGAAGGACGATTCCGTCATGCGGTTGTCGATGAATTGCCCTTCCTGGGCACGGACTGGGCCATTCCCTTCCCCTCGAAAGACTTGGTGAGGACCCATTGATTCGGCAACCGGAAAACCCCTCCTCAGGGCATCGAAAGGCTCATCCGATCATGTCTGAGTACTTGGGCGAGACCTCGGAAACCTCAAAGGCCAGGGGAACGGCCTTAAAGACCTTGCCGCTTTTAGAGGACCCGTTTTTTTGCATGGAAAAAGGGGCAGGTTCCCCTGCCCCTCGATTGGTCCTAAGGACTAGTAAATCCGCTTTTCGGTCGCCTTGTCGAAGATATGCGCCTTGCTCACGTCGAAGAGGATCTTCATCTGGTCGCCGATCTTGATCTCGTGGGTGAGCGGGATCTTGGCGACGAGGTCGCCGCCGGCGAAGTCGCTATGGACGTAGTACTCGTGGCCGAGGAGCTCGGCGACAGCAACGGCGATGTCGTAAGGCTCGCCGCCATAGCGCTTGACGTGCACTTCGTCGCCCTCGTGGATGTCCTCTGGACGGATGCCGAAGATGATCTCGTGGGCGCTGGTGAGGGCCGCCTCGTCGGAGCGGAGCTTGGCCTCGGCCTGCTGGAGGCGGGAAGCCGCCGCTTCGTCCTTCGTCGTGGCCGATTCGGCCTGGATCTTGGCGATGGCCGCCTTGTCGGCTTCGATCTCGGCCTTGTAGAAGGCTTCGTGGGCGCTGGCCCAGCCTTCGGGGCACTTGATCTTCTTGCCGTTCCCAAGGATGAGGTAGCCGTCCTCGTAGGTCGCCTTCATGAGGTTCATGGACGGGGAGCCGATGAAGCCGGCGACGAAGACGTTGGCCGGCTTGTTGTAGATCTCGATCGGGGAGCCGATCTGCTGGATGTGGCCAAGCTTCATGACGACGATCCGCGAGGCCATGGTCATGGCTTCGGTCTGGTCGTGGGTGACGTAGATGGTCGTCGAGCCGAGGGCCTCGTGGAGCTTGATGATCTCCGAGCGCATCTGGACCCGGAGCTTGGCGTCGAGGTTAGAGAGCGGCTCGTCCATGAGGAAGACCTTGGCGTTACGGACGATGGCCCGGCCGAGGGCGACCCGCTGGCGCTGGCCGCCGGAGAGGGCTTTCGGCTTCCGGTCGAGGTATTCCTCGATCTGAAGGATCTTGGCGGCGTTATGGACGCGCTCGTCGATCTCGCTCTTCGGGAGGTGGCGGATCTTGAGGCCGAAGGCCATGTTGTTGTAGACGGTCATGTGCGGGTAGAGGGCGTAGCTCTGGAAGACCATCGCGATGTCGCGGTCCTTCGGGGAGCGGTCGTTGCTGTACTCGCCGTCGATGTAGAGCTCGCCGGAGCTGATGTCCTCGAGGCCGGCGATCATCCGGAGGGTCGTCGACTTCCCGCAGCCCGAGGGGCCGACGAAGACGATGAACTCCTTCTTCCTGATGTCGAGGTTGAAGTCGAAGACGGCCTGGACGCCGTTGTCGTAGATCTTGTCGACGTGGCGGAGGGAGACGTAGGCGAGGTCGGTCGGGACTTCGCGCTTGCCTTCTTCCTTCTTGCTTTCCTTCTTTTCTTCGGAGGCCGTTTCGGCCGCCGCTTCTTCGGCTTTCGCCTTCTTCTTGATAAGGGCCATGTATCTCCTTTTCCGGGGCAATCCCCGCTTGGCTAGGGCGATTATATGAAAGCGCTTGCACCTTGTCTAGTGCACGGTGCACAAATCAAATCAGGAAGGCTAGGCTCCTCCTGCCCTCCCCTTCCAAGGAGGCCGGAAGAAGGCAAAAGAAAACCCCGCTTTTCATTCTTTAAGCGTGGTTTTGCCGTTGTTTCCCTACTTCCGGCCGTAGGCTTCGTAGAGCTCGATGAGGAGGGCGTTATGGTAGTCCCGGGGATCGATCCCCGTCACCTCGACGAACTTGTTCAGGCGGTAGTTGAAGGTGTTCCGGTGGACGTAGATGGCCTCGCTTGCCCGAATGGCGTCGAGGCCGCTCCGGAGGTAGGCGATGGCCGTGAGGTAGACCTCGCGGTCGAGACCCGAGAACTCTCCCCGGAGGAGGGGGAGGGAGGAGTAGTCGCGGTAGTAGAATTCCCGGAGGAGGACGTCGGAAGGGAAGAAGGCGCTATTGGGGAAGTAGGAAAGCCCCTCGACGATGAGCTTCCGCGAAAGGGGCGTGTCGGCGTGGCTCCGAAGTAAGGAAAGGGTCGTCCCGAGGTCGTCGCGGATGGCCATGAGGGAGGCGTGGAGAGGCATGAAGAGGTCCTTCGAGGCGTAGACGAGGCCGGAGGTATTCGATTCCCGCTCGAGGCGGAAAGGAACCCCGAGGGAAGACAGGGCTCCCTCGAGGGCGAGGTGGTCAAGGGGTCCCTCGGACCGATAGAGATAGACGAAATCGCGCATCTAGCGGATCTTTAGGAGATAGCACTCGAAGGGGCGGAGGGTGAAGACGTGGTCCTTGAGGAGGACGCCGTCGTAATTGTGGAGGACGATGTCCCCGATCTCGTAATTGAAGGTGAAATACGTCTCGTAGGGCCGGAAGTTCGAGACGACCATGATGGTCGAGCTCCCCCGGTGGAGGTAGGCGAAGACGTCGGGATGGTCGTAGTCGACGATCTCGAGCTTCCCGTTGTTCACGATGTCGTTGTAGATGGCGTTCTTCCGGAAGGAGATGGCGTACTGGAAGTAGTTGAGGATCGAATAGGGATCCTCCATCTGCTCCTGGACGTTCACCCCTTCGAGGTAGTTCGGGTTGACCTTGACCTTGGGAGCGCCCTTCGAGAAGCCGGCGTTGCTCGTCTTGTTCCACTGCATCGGGGTCCGGGCATTGATCCGGTTGGCCCGCCGCCAGAAGCGGAGGATCGTCTCATCGTCGTAGCCCGCCTCCTTCATGCTCTTCAAGGCGTCGCGGTTGGCTTCGTCATTGAGGAAATCATCGAGGCGGTCGTAGGTGACGTTGCTCATCCCGATCTCGTCCCCCTGGTAGATGAAGGGGGTCCCGTAAAGGAAGAGGAGGGTCGTCACGAGCATCTTGGCGCTTTCGGCCCGGTAAAGGACCGAGCCGTATTGGCTAAGGACTCGGGGGTGGTCGTGGTTGCACCAATAAAGGGGGAGGTCGCACGTCGCGGCGTTTTGGTACCACCGCATGAAGTTGTTCTTGAGGGAGATGACGTCGGTCTTAATTTCCTCATCCTTCTTGTCGATCGAGCCGTAGGCCCCGTTGTTCCAGACGGTGTCGAAGTTGAAGACGAGGTTGATCGGTCCTTTTCCCCGCTCGGAGAAAAGGCGGGCTTGGGAAGGCTGGACGCAGCCGCCGACCTCCCCGACGAGAAGGGTGTCCTCCTTGACGCCCTTCTCCCGGAATTCCCGGAGGTAGGTTAGCAGTTCCGGGCGGTTGGAAAACTCGCTCGGGTCGAGGACGTAGCCCTCCCTTCCGACCGGAAGGGGGCTATCCTCGAAGGTCGGGTTCTTGGCCAGGTGCGAGATGGCGTCCATCCGGAAGCCGTCGGCCCCGAGGTCGACGTAGTGCCGGGCAATGGCGTAATAGCGTTCCCGAAGCCGGGGGTTCGACCAGTCGGTGTCCGGCATCGAGGGAGCGAAGACGTGAAGGTAGAACTCGTCCTCGGTCCCCGGCATCCTTTCCCAGGCCGAGGTCGAGAAGAAACTCCCCCAGTTGTTGGGAGGAAGGAGGTTCCCCTGGGCATCCCGCCGGCCCTTCCGGACGATGTAGTAGGATCTTTCCTCGGAATGCGGGTCTTCCTTGGCCTTCAGGAACCACTCGTGGGCGTCGCTGGTGTGGTTCATCGCGAAATCGAGGAGGACGCGGATCCCCCGGAGATGGGCCTCGCGGAGCAAGGTCTTCAAATCCTCGTCGCTCCCGAAAAGGGGATTGACGTGGAGATAGTCGCTAACGTCGTATCCGTTGTCCTTCATCGGGGAGGCGAAGATCGGGCAGATCCAGAGGAGATCGATCCCGAGTTCCCGGAGGTAGTCGAGCTTCTCGACGATGCCGGGGAGGTCGCCGATCCCATCGCCGTTCGCGTCCTTATAGGCCGCCGGGTAAACGATGTACCCGATTGAATTGCGCCACCACGCTTCCACCCTGAAATCCTCCTTGGCGTTCATCGCCATTATAAAGCCGCCTTTGACCCAAGTGTATGCCAATGCGCAGCCCGGGTCCTCCGAAAGGAGCGAAAGCCATCCGCGACGGGAAAAAGCCTAGAAGCGGACGAGGAGAATGCAGCTGTCGCCGGTCCCCGGGCCCCCGTCGTTGGGAGATACGCTTACCGTCGCCGAGGCGAAGCTGGCGACCTCGGGAGCCACTTCCTTGATGAGGAAGACCCCGCTTTCGTAATTGCCGCCTTCGACCTGGAAGACCGGAAGGCCGTCGCTCGGGTCGACGGCCGAGGCGTCGAGCTGGAAGAGGACGTCTTCCTTGCTCGGGGGTTCCCCGCCCTCGTTGAAGGCGAGGGAAAAGGCGTAGCGCATGTAGGAAACGCCATCCTCGTCGACAAAGGTCGGCACGAAGGCCAGGGAAAGGAACTTGTCCCCGGCAGCGTTCTCCCGGAGGGGGTTCCCGTCCATGTCAAGGAGGGAAATCGTCTCGATGTAGACCGGGACGATGATGTTCTGGGGATTCGTCCCGAAGCTCGCGACGAGGACGATGCCAAGGAGGGCGATGAAAGCCACGACGAGGGCGACGGATTTCTTCATCTACGGGCTTCCTCCTTTCCTTGGTAACGGCCTTTGAGATAGAAAAGGGCGGCGCTGATCCCCCCGTATATGAGGGAGAGGGCGAGGAGCTTAAGGTAGGAAGGGAGCACCCCCTCGTTCCGGTAGAGGAAGAAGAGGGCGCTGACGGCCGCGCTTACGATGAAGGCGAGGAGGGTCGCCGCCCTTTCGCCCTTGAGGGAAGAGCCATCCTGGAGGAAAGTCGAGGAGGGATGGACGAAATCGAAGGCGAGGGCGGATAGCGAGGTCCCGAGGTAAAAGACGACAAGCGAGACGGCCAAAAGGGAGGAAGAGGCTGGGTCGAGCCCATAGAAGAGGGCATAAAGGAAGGTCGAGGCGAGGAGGGAAAGGCTTCCGATGGCACCCGGGAAAACGAGCTTCGGGAGGATGAAAAAGAAGGAAGGCCGGGGATAGGAACGGGAGAGGAGGTAGCCCATCCCCTCTTCCGTAAAGCTCCGGGCGAGAGCGGCCGCCGAGGCAAGGGAAACAAGAAGGAAGATAAGGAGCATCAGCACCTCGACGTAGTAACGTCCCCTGGAGGAGAGGTCCATCCCGTGGAAGAGCTTGCCGAGGGCAAGGGCAAGGAAAGGAAGGGCCAAGAAGGCGGTAGAGAGGGAAAGAAGGCCGCGCTCATTCCCGCTTTTAAGGAGGAGGGCTTCCTTCTTGAGGGCGCTAATGAAAGGCGGGAGGGGACGATTTTCCTTCTTCTTCCCCGCCCCTTTTCTTTTGCTATCGAGGACCCCGCTCGAGGATAGGCGGAGGTAGAAGGGGTTGAGGACGTAGACGTCGAAGAGGGCGGATAAAAGGGAAAGAAGGGCCATCCCGAGGAAGGCGTAGAGGCTTGAAAGGGGGAAGGCTTGATAGCTATAGCCGGTCGGTTCCCCGACGAGGAAGGTCGTCGCGGCATAGAAAGGAGAGAGATAAGCCTTGAAGCCGTTGAGGATGCTTTGGACGATGCGGCTGTAGTAGCTCCAGTTCGTGAAGATGTCGACGGTATCGGGAACCATGAGGACAAGGGCGACGAAAAGGCCGGCCAAAACGAGGAAGAAGGCGATAAGAAGAGGGAGGCGAAGGGCCCGCCGCTCCTCGAGGAAGGAAGCGATAAGGTGGTAAGGAATGACGAAAAGGGAGGCGAGCATAACCTCGAAGAAGGAAAGGAAGACGAGGGCAACAACGAGCCACGGATAGAGCCCGCCCGGGGCCCCCATCACCGCCATGTAGCCGACGAGAAGGGGAAACTGGACGAGGAAGTTCCGCCCGAGCTCATGGACGAAATAAACGGCCAGTCGGGCCAAGAAAAGGGTCGACCCCGTGCAGGGATAGGTAAGGAGGATCTTGTTGTCGGGGCTAAGGAAAAGGGAACGCCTGAGCCCAGAAAGGAGGGAAAAGAAGCCGAAAAGGAGGAGAAAGGCCATCACCATCGAAGGAACGGCCAAGGGCACGTAGAAGACGGTCGAGAAGACGTTGAAGGAGGCGGCAAGGTAATAGGCCCCGTAGGAAAGGAAGCCGAGAGCGAGGAAGAGAATGAGGAGGCTCATGAGCTTCACGAGGGTCCGCTTGAGGTTCCCGCGGAGGGAAAGATGGCTCTTCTCGCGGAAGAGCATCCGGAAGAGAACGAGGAACTTATGGAAGGAGAAAACCTCCTTTTTCGCCGCTTTCATTGGGGTTTTGCCTCGCTTTTCTTACTTTCGAGGAGCTCGAGGAAGAGCTGCTCGAGGTCGATTCCCTTCGCGTGGAGAGCGGCAACCTCTCCCCGGAAGACGAGGTCCCCTTTCCTTAGGACGATGATCTCG
>CASFWS010000029.1 GCA_949298295.1 uncultured Bacillota bacterium
TCCCGAACACGGAAGTTAAGCACCGCAGCGGCGAAGGTAGCCCCCTCGGGGGCGAGAATAGCGCGCCGCCGGGCTTTTTTCCTTTATGCCCCCTGCGCGGAGCCTCCTTCCTCCGGCGGAGGGCTTTTTCGTTTTTCTTTCCTAAGGAAAGAACTCCTTCCTTCGAAATTTGCCTATGGGGGCTATTGGTGCGATAATACCGCGCAAGCCATGGTTACCGATAAGAAAGCTCCCTACGGGGACATCAAGATCAGCAAGGAAGCGATCAATGCCGTTGCCGGCGAAGCGGCGGCCGAATGCTATGGAGTGGTCGGCCTCGCGCCGCGTTCGCTCCTTTCGAAGAACATCGGCAAGCTTCTCAAGAAAGAAGAATACGGCGAAGGGGTCTACATCCGTCGCCGGAAGGACGACTACGAAGTCGATCTTTACATCGCCGTCGCCTACGGCGTGAAGGTGACCGAGGTTTCAAGCGAAGTCCAAAAGAAAGTGGCCTACGTCCTCCAAAAGACGTTCGGCCTCCCCTTTAGGACGGTCAACGTATACGTTCAGGACATCAGGGAAATCAATTAGCCATGAAAAGCATCGACGGAAGCACTTTGAAGCAGCTCTTCCTTTCCGCGGCCAATAACCTTTACAACCATTACCCGGAAATCGACCAGCTCAACGTCTTCCCGGTCCCCGACGGGGATACCGGGATGAACATGAATCTCACCCTCACTTCGGGATCGAAGGAAATCATGAACCGGAACGACGCCTCGGTCGAGGCCATTTCGGCGGCCTTTTCCCGCGGCCTCCTCATGGGCGCCCGCGGCAATAGCGGCGTCATCACCTCCCAGATCTTCCGCGGCATCGCCGAGGGGATGAAGGGCCATGACGAGGTGAATGTGAGGGAGTTCGCCGAAGCCTTCGTCCGCGGGAAGGAAGTCGCCTACAAGGCCGTCATGAAGCCGGTCGAGGGAACGATCCTTACCGTCATCCGCGAGTCGAGCGCCGCCCTTGTCGAAGGGCTGAAGAAGGTCTCGACCATCGAAGGAGCCCTCGATCTCCTCCTTAGGGAAGCCAAGAAGAGCCTCCAGCATACCCCCGACCTCCTTCCGATCTTGAAGGAAGTCGGCGTCGTCGACTCCGGCGGGGCGGGGCTCTGCGTCATCTTCGAAGGGATGGCCAAGGCCGCCCAGGGGAAGTTCGTCGAACGTAACGTCGACGAGACCCGGGAGGCGACCTCGAGCATTTTCCCGCAGGCGGGCAATGCCAAGTACGCCGGCGCCCTCGTAAGCGAGGACGAAGAGGGCTTTGGCTATTGCACCCAGTTCATCCTCCGCCTCGGCAAGCCCGACGACGGGAAGAAGCCTTTCATCGAAGAACGCTTCCGTTCTTTCCTCGATGCCCATGGCAAAAGTGTCGTCTTGGTCCGCGACGACGATATCGTCAAGGTCCATGTCCATACCCTCCAACCGGGCTCGATGCTCAATTACGCCCAGAATTTCGGGGAGTTCTTGACCATCGTCATCGAAAACATGTCGGAAGAGCACCATAACATCGAGCACGGCAACGTGGCGACCGACATGGAAGGGAACATCGCCCGTTCGCGGGAAGCCAAGCAGGCAGCGAAAGACGAACCGCTCAAGAACCAAGCCCTCGTGGCCGTCAGTTCCGGCCAAGGGCTCGACGAGATGTTCCGCGAGCTCGGAGTCGACGCCATCGTCTCCGGCGGCCAGACGATGAACCCCTCGACCGAGGACTTCGTGAAGGCCATCCGGGAAGCCCACGCCAAGACGGTTTACCTTCTTCCGAACAATTCGAACATCGTGATGGCGGCTTCCCAAGCTTGCGACGTGATGGAAGGGGAAATTAGGGCCAAGGTCGTCCCCTCGAAAACCGTCCTCCAGGGCCTCGTGAGCGCCATGCAGTTCAGTCCCGATAGCGACGAGGAAGGCAATTACGAAGCCATGAAGAGCGCCCTCAAGGACGTCAAGAGCGGCTCGATCACCTATGCCATCAAGGATACCGACATCGAAGGCGTCCACATCACCAAGGACTATTACATGGCGATGAAGGACGACAAGGAAATCGTCACTTGCACGAAAGACAAACTCGACGCCCTCTATGCCCTCGTCGATGCCCTCGTCGACGAGGATTCCTCGCTTCTTACCGTCATCATGGGGGCCGATATCGAAGCCTCCCTTGGCGAGAAGATCGCCGCCTACCTCGAAGAGAAGCACCCCGATCTCGACCTCGATGTCCGTAGCGGCGGCCAACCCGTCTATTCCTTCCTCGTCGGGGTCGAGTGATGCCCCCTCTCTCGAAGTCCCCGCGGGTCAGCTTTCTCCTCGACCGCCTAGGGCTCAAGGATGCCCTCGACGTCGTCGAGCACCTTCCGCGGCGTTACGAGGACTATAGCCTTACCGGGCTTCCCATCCATCCCGAGAACGGCGAGCGCGCCGTTCTTTTCGGCGTTGTCGTCGGGGCTATCCGCCGCCCGGTCCGCTTCAAGCGGGCCTCGCTCGTCAGCTTTTCCTTCCGCCTCAAGGATGGAAGGGAGTTCCGGGTCGAGGCTTGGAACCGCGATTACCTTGCCTCGCGCCTCAAGGACGGGTCGGAAGTTACGATCCTCGTCCATTACGATGCGAGGCGTTCTTCCCTTTCCCTCGTGAGCCTCAAGGAAGGGCGGATCCCGCCCGAGAAGACCCTCCGGGCCGTCCACTCCCTGCCCGAGGGGCTTTCGGAGGCCACTTTCTCTTCCCTTCTCCGGCGCTCGTTCAAGGAGCTTGAAGGGGTCTTTCTCGAGCCTTTGCCCCCGGACATCCGGGAAAAGTACCGCCTCCTCGGTACTCTCGAGGCTTATTACGAGGCCCATTTCCCTACCTCCCGGGAACGCCTTCGCTTGGCCATCCGGACCCTGAAGTACCTCGAAGCCTTCCTCTATGAGCTGCTCATCATCCGCGGGAAGGACGAGCGGCGCCTCAAGCGTCCGCTCCATATGCGGGCGATCGACCTCCAATCCTTTAAGCATTTTGTCTCCTCCCTCCCTTATCAGCCGACGGCCGATCAGAAAAAGGCCGTCAACGAAGCCTATCGCGACATGACCGGGGAACGCTTGATGTACCGGCTCCTCCAAGGAGACGTCGGGACGGGGAAGACCCTCGTCTCCTCCCTCGTCCTTTTCCTTAACTCCTGCCGGGGCTACCAAGGAGCCTTCCTTGCCCCGACCGAAGCCTTGGCCCGCCAGCACTTCGCGACGCTGAAGAAGCTCTTTGCCGGCACTTCGCTAAAAACGGTCCTCCTCGTGGGAAGCCTTCCCGCCGAGGAAAGGCGCGAGGCCCTTTCCGAAATCGCGAGCGGGGAAGCCGATATCGCCGTCGGGACGCACGCTCTATTTTCCAAGGGCGTTGATTATGCCGGCCTCCACCTCGCCGTCATCGACGAGCAGCATAAGTTCGGGGTGTCCCAGCGCGTTTCCCTTTTCGGCAAGGGCGAGGGAATGGACGTCTACATGATGAGTGCCACCCCGATTCCCCGAAGCCTTGCCCAAGCCGTTTACGGGGACCTCGACATCTCGACCCTCCACGAGTTCCCGAGCGGAAAGCGGGAAGTGGAGACCCTTCTTTTCCCTTACCATGACCGCCGGGTCCAGGACGAAATCAAAGCGGCCCTGGCGGAAGGGCGGCGCGTTTATGTCGTAAGCAAGGAAATCCATGGCGAGGATCCCCGCACGAGCGCGAGCGAAATCCATCGCCGTTACCAAAACGCCTATCCCGGGAAAGTCGCCCTTGCGACTGGGGAAATGGACGAAGAGGGGCTCGGGGCGGCGCTTAGTGCCTTCCGAAGCGGCGAGAAGCCGATCCTCGTTGCCACCCAGGTCGTTGAGGTCGGTCTCGACGTGAAGGAGGCCGGACTCATGGTCGTCTACGATGCCTCGCGCTTTGCCCTGTCTTCGTTGCATCAGCTTCGGGGCCGGGTCGGGCGCGACGGGAAAAAGGCCAAGTTCATCCTCTTGAGCGACAAAGAGGATCGGGGTCCCGGCGAGCTTTTCGGGACCCGGCAGAGCGGGGAGCTTACCTTCGCCGTCCTCGACCCGGTGAGCGACCTTAAGATCCTCTCGACTGCCCGGGACGACGCCATCCGCCTGAAGGAAAGCGGCGGAAGCGATTACGAGATGGCTCTCTCTTACGCTTCAAGGCGCCAAGAGAAGGGGACCCTAGGTCCTTCTTGACCCCATTTTCGCTATAATCAGCACGGAGAAAAAACATGAAAATCGTTTTGGACATGATGGGTTCCGACAAAGGAACCCAAGCCACCAAGGAAGGGGCGCGCCTCTTCCATGAGCGCCACCCGGAAATCGAGCTGATCGTCGTGGGAAAAAAGGAAGAGCTTTCCGATATGGAAGCGGAAGGCTTCCGCCTCGTCGAGGCTAGCGACGTCCTCGAGATGGACATGGGTGCCCTCGAGGTGCTTCGAAGGAAGGAGTCCTCGATGGTGAAGGCCATCGAGTATTGCGCCGAAAACGGGTGCGATGCCGTCGTGAGCGCCGGCTCGACCGGGGCCTTCCTTTCCTGTTCGGCCCTGCGCCTAAAGAAAATCGAGGGCGTCAAGCGTCCGGCCCTCGTGACGAACTTCCCGAACTTGAAGACCGGGGGCCAGGTGACGATCCTCGACATCGGGGCCTCGATTCGAAACACGGCGGAGGAACTCGTCCAATTCGCCCTCATGGGTACCCTTTACTCGCAAGCCGTCAACGGCATCAAGAGCCCGAAAGTCCGTCTCCTTTCCAACGGGGCGGAAGAAGGGAAAGGGAGCGAAGAAGGAAAGGCTGCCTATCAACTTCTCAAGGGGCGCGCGGACATCAATTTCCAAGGCAACGAGGAACCGAGCAAAGTACTGACCGGCGATAGTGACGTCATCGTGACCTCCGGCTACGACGGGAACGTCCTCCTCAAGTCGACGGAAGGAGCGGCCAAGGCGATGAGCGGCCTCATCAAGAAAGCCTTCAAGCGGAGCCTTCTTTCGAAGATCGGCTACCTTCTTTCCAAGAAAGGCTTCGACGAGATGAAGGCGACGCTTGATCCTCGCTCGACGGGGGGAGCCCTCCTTTGCGGGGTCCGCTCGGTGGCCGTCAAAGGCCACGGCAATAGCGACGCCCTCGGTTTCTCCAACGCCATCGAGGTGGCCTATCGGCTCGCCAACAAAGGCATCGTCGAGTCCCTCGAAAAGGCGATGGGCGACTGATTTCCCATGCAAAACGAGGCTTCTTTCATCGAACTTTTGTCTAAGTACGGGCTGAGGCCGGTGCGCCTTTCGCTATATGAAGAAGCCTTTACCCACCCTTCCTTCGACGAGGCGGCCAACGAAGAACGGAAGGATTACGAGCGCCTCGAGTTCCTTGGGGACGCCCTTATGGGGCTCGTCGTGAGCGAACTATGCTACCGCCTGCACCCGGAGATGGAGGAAGGAAACCTCTCGGTCGTCAAAAGCCAGCTCATCCGAACCGAAAGCGAGGCGCGGCTCGCCCTTAGACTCGGGCTCCTCCCCTTCGTAAGGGTCGGGCCGAGCTTCCAGAAGAAGATCGAAGAGACCCCGAGCGTCCTCGAGAACGTCTGCGAGAGCTTCCTCGGCGCCCTTTTCCTCGATGTCGGCTTTGCCGCCGCCCACGCCTTCCTTTCTTCCTTCCTCTTCGACGAAGTCGCTTCCGCCCTCCCCCTTGTCTCGAAAAACCCGAAGAGCGAGCTGCAGGAAGCCCTCCAAAGCGATCACCGGGAAGCCGTGAGCTACCATCTCATCGGGGAAAGCGGCCCTTCCCACGACAAGAACTTCGTGGTTGCCGTCTACTTCGAAGGAGAGGAAATCGGGCGCGGCGAAGGCAAGAGCAAGAAAGAAGCCGAGCAGGAAGCCGCCAGGATGGCCCTCAGCAAGCGGGCCGTTTCCTATAGCGGCCCTTACCTTCCCCCTTTGGGAAGCCTCCGGGCCGAGGGAATGAGCCTCGAAGAGGCAAGGAAGATCCTAGGAGAGAGATAAATGGGACTCATAAATTTCCTCAAAAGCAAGTTCGGGAAGAAGAAGCCCGAGGAAAACTACGTCAAGGGGCTCGCCAAGTCGCGGGCTGCTTTCAGCGACCGCTTGGCTCTTTTGGCCAAAAAGCACGCGAAGCTTACCCCCGAGTACTTCGAAGAGCTCGAGACGATCCTCATCGAAAGCGACGTCGGGGTGAGCCTCACCCTCCGCCTCATCGACGAACTGCTCGAAAAGGGAAAGGCGAACCCGGAAATGTCGAGCGAGGAAGCCAACGACGAGCTCATCGACATGATGTTCGTCAGCTACGTCGAGAAGGGCGAAAGCATCGTCAACGAGCTTTCCTTCAAGGACGGGGTGCCGACCGTCCTCCTCATGGAAGGGGTCAACGGGGTCGGCAAGACGACGAGCATCGCGAAGCTCGCCTACCGTTACCAAAAGCAGGGAAAGAAGATCCTTCTTGCGGCCGGGGACACTTTCCGGGCCGGAGCGGTCGAGCAGCTCTCGATTTGGGCCGGGCGCCTAGGGGTCGACATCGTGAAAGGAAAGCCCGGCGCCGATCCGGCCTCGGTCGCTTTCGATGGGGCGAAGAAGGGTAGGGAAGGGCGTTACGACCTCCTCATCGTCGATACGGCCGGCCGCCAGCAGACGAAGGCGAACTTGATGAACGAGCTCGGGAAGATCCGGCGGGTCATTGCCCGGGAACTTCCCGAAAGCCCGATCGAGGCCTTCCTCGTCATCGACGCGACGACGGGGCAAAACGGCGTTAGCCAAGCCAAGGCCTTTGCCGAGGCCTCGCCCCTTACCGGCATCGTCATCACCAAGATGGACGGGACCTCGAAGGGCGGGATCATCCTCTCGATCCGCGACGAAATCGGGGCCCCTGTCCGCTTCATCGGCCTTGGGGAAAGGATGGAAGACCTCGTCGAATTCGACCTCGACGAGTATCTCCATGCCCTCCTCGTCGGAGACGACCATGGCTGATCTCAAGGAACGCCTGCGCCTGGTTTCCCTCTATCGTCTTTACGGGGAACTCCTTAGCGGGACCCAGAAGGATATCCTCTCTTCCTACCTTCTTTATGACCTCTCCATCGGGGAGATCGCCGAGGAAAAGGGGGTCAGCCGGGCGGCGGCCTTCGACGCGATAAAGAAGGGCGAGAAGAAACTCGAAGGCTACGAAAAGCGCCTTCATTGCCTCGAGGCGCGGGAAAAGTTCGCTTCTTCTCTCGGCCGGGCCCTAGAAAGCGACGACGAAGGGATGAGGAAGGCAATCCTTTCTCTCAAGGAGGAAATCGAAGATGGCATTTGAATCGCTGAGCGAACGCTTCCAAAGCGTCTTCAAGAAGATGCGGAAGGAAGACCGCCTGAACGAAAAGAACATGGAGGAAGCCCTCCGCGAAATCAAGGTGGCGCTTCTAGAAAGCGACGTCAATTTCAAGGTCGTCAAAGCCTTCCTTTCCGAGGTCAAGGAAAAGGCCCTCGGGAGCGAGGTTACCCGGACCGTTTCCCCAAGCGAGCAGCTCATCAAGATTTGCCATGACGAAATCACGGCCTTGCTTGGGGGCGACGATAGCGAGCTGACCCTTCCCTCCAAGGGGCGGCTAATGACCTACATGATGGTCGGTCTTCAAGGCACTGGTAAGACGACTTCCGCCGCAAAACTGGCTTATTTTTTCCAAAAGAAGGGCTTTAAGGTCCTCTTGGCCTCCCTCGACGTCTACCGTCCGGCCGCCATCGACCAGCTCCGGGACCTCGCCTCGAGCATCGGGGCCGGCTTTTACGAAACCGACGCCCGCGACAATCCGAGGAAAGTGGCTAAAGAAGCCAAGAACGAAGCCCTCAATGGCGGTTACGACGCCCTTATTCTCGATACGGCCGGCCGCCTTCAGATCGACGAACCCCTGATGGGCGAAATCGCCGATATCGCCAAGGAAGAGCGGCCGGACGAGGCTCTCCTCCTCATTGACGCCTCGGCCGGGCAAGACGCGGTTAACGTCGCCAAGGCCTTCAACGATTCGGTTCGCCTCACCGGTGTCATCGTTTCCAAGCTCGACGGCGACGCCAAAGGAGGCTCGGCCCTTTCGATCAAGTACCTGACCGGCCTTCCCATCAAGCTCTCGGGCACCGGCGAGAAGGTGGGTGACCTCGAAGCCTTCCATCCCGAGCGGATGGCCGAGCGGATCCTCGGGATGGGCGATATCGTCTCCTTGGTCGAGAAAGCCCAAGAGCAGATCGACGAGAAAGAGGCCGAGAGGGCGGCCAAGAAGATGATGTCGGGCGAGGCGACCCTCGACGACATGCTGAAGCAAATGAAGATGGTCCAGCGGCTCGGCTCCCTTGGAAGCATCGCCGCCCTCATTCCTGGGATGCCGAAACTAAGCGACGCCGACAAGGAACGCGGGGAAAGGGAAATGAAGACCTTCGAGGCGGTCATCAACTCGATGACCCCCTACGAAAGGTCCCACCCCGAGGTTCTCCGCTTCTCGCAAAAGAACCGGATCGCCAAAGGGTCCGGGAAAACGAACGCCGACATCAACCGCGTCCTCAAGCGCTTTGAGATGTACAAGAAGATGATGGAGGAGATGAAGCGGTACAAAAAAGGCGGGAAGTTCCCGCCGGGCGGACTAGGCGGCCTTGGGGGCCCCCGCGGCATGGGCGGCTTCCCGCGCTAATCCTTCTTAATGAATTTACGGCCCTTCTCCAGGGCCTTTTTCAACCACTCCGGTTCCTCGTTGCCTTCTTCGAGCTCCTTGACGAGCTTCCTATCGGCCTTGCCCAAGGGATAGTTTCGGTAGAGGTCGGGGCGGCGCTCCTTCGTGACGCGAAGGGCTTCCTTCTTCCGCCATTTGGCGATGGCCTCGTGGTTCCCGCTATAAAGGATGTCGGGAATCTTTTTCCCCTCGTATTCGTAAGGCTCCGCGTACTGGGGATATTCCAAGAGACCGTTGGTGAAGCTTTCGTCCTCCAGGGAGGCATCGGCAATGGCTCCCGGAAGAAGGCGAGTGACGCTATCGGCAACCGCCATGGCCGGGATTTCCCCGCCGGTCAGGACGTAGTCCCCGATCGAGAGTTCCTCGTCGACGTAGGAGAGGAAACGCTCGTCGACCCCCTCGTAATGGCCGCAGACGAGGACAAGCTCCTCCATCTTCGAAAAGCGGAGGGCGTCCTCCTGCCGGTAAGTATGCCCGCGGGGCGTAAAGAAAACGACGTGGGCGGACGGGCCCTTGTTGGCTCTCAGGCAGTCGACCAGGGGCTGAAGCTGCTCGATGAGGCCGGCTCCGCCCCCGACCGGGGCGCTATCGACCCGGCCGTACTTGTCCTTGGTGTAGGAGCGGATGTCGATGGAGGAAAACTCAACGATGCCCTTGGCGAGGGCCCGCTTGACGATCGAGGTGTCGAGAAAGGAATCGTAGAAGCGGGGAAAAAGAGTAAGGACTTTTATTTTCATAGCATGCCCGGGACTTCGTGGATGATCATTTCCTTCTTTTCAAGGTCGATTTTGCTGATGAAATCGTCCATGAGGAAAGGAAAATAGAAGGGTTTGCCTCCTTCGCGGACGGCCTTGATGGAAGGGACTTTGCTGTAGGTAAGGACATCGTCAATCTTTCCGAGGATATCCCCGAGGTCGTTTTTGACGATGAGCCCCTTGAGGTCCTCGAGGCGGTAGTAACCCTCGGGAAGCGGGGCGTCCCCTTCGTCGAGATAAAGGCCGTATCTCTTGTACTTATCGGCCTCTTCCGGGGTCGAAATGCCCTTAAGCTTCACGATGGGCTCTTTGAGGGTTCCCCTTACCTCCTCGAAGGATGTCTCGAGGAACTGCTCCCCGTCCTTTGATAGAAAGACTTTCTTTCCGGGACGGAAGCGCTCCTCAGGAAAGGACGTATTGGGAACGACCTTGGCTTCGCCCTTGACCCCGAAACTGCGGGAGAGAGTTCCGATGAGCACTTTCCCCATACAAAAGAAGGGCGCCGATCACTCGGCGTCCTTGTCCTCCTCGTCGAAGCTTTCGAACTTGAGGTGGATGCGGGTCGATTCGTTGGCGGCCTTCGGGGCAATGCCCATCGCTTCGCGAAGGGCGTTGGCCACGACGCCGCGCCGCCCGATGAGGCGGGCCGTGTCGCTATCCGAGGCGCAGATGAGGATCGTCACGTCCCGGTCGCTGTGGCTCGGAAGCTCCCTGATGAGAATCGAGGAAGGATCTTCGACGAGCGGATCGATGAGGGCGTGGATCGTTTTCTCGTAATCGATCATCTTGCTTACTTCTTGCTCTTGGTTGCGGCGTGCTTGGCGATGATGCCCTTGAGGCTTAGCATCGAGCGGACCGAGTCGGAGGGGATGGCGCCTTTCTCGAGCCAGGCGAGGGCCTTGGCTTCGTCGATGACGGCCTTTTCCTCGCCGAGGGCGGGATCGTAGGTCCCGATTTGCTCGATGTAGCGGCCGTCGCGGGCGTAGCGGGAATCCGCGGCGACGATCCTATAGAAGGGATCCTTGTGGCGGCCGATGCGGGTGAGCCTGATTTTGACTGACATGGGAATATCTCCTTTTCCGGGGGTAAATGTAGGCCCGAGCTCCTTCCCTGTCAAGCAAAAACGCTTTATAGGGAGAAAAAAAGCCCCCGCGCGGGGGCCGAAGGATGAGGGGAACCTACTTCAAATACACATAGTCAACGGCCGAATCCCAGTCGACGTCATAATCGAAGCGGAAGCACTTGAAGTCGTAATTGGTGAACGGAGTGCTGTAGTCGGGGGCGCTTACGTCAGTGTAATCGTCGCTGCAGGTGTAGGTTACTTCGCTTAGGACCAATTCCCCGGCGGAAACCTCGAAGTTCCCGGCGATGTCGTAGGAGATCGAATCTCCATAGTAGTCTTCTTCCTCTTTATGGTAGGCGAAGGTGCCGCCGTTTTCGCTTGTCTTGACGAAGTCGAGGGTTTTCGCGCCCGTGTTATCGGCAATCGTCGCTCCGTCGAGCATAGCGGCAATCGAGGCATCGTCGTTCCCATAGACGGTCACCGTCTTGGTAATGGCCTTTTCCTCGCCGAGGGACTCTTCGTAAACCTTGACGGTGAAGGTTCCGGCATGGTCGGCCGCGACCACGAAGCTATTGGCCGTCTGGGCCGGTTCAATCGTCGCGCCCGCGGTGTCATCGACAATCTCGGCGTGGACGGTCCCCGAAGCGTTGCTTGGAGTCAAGTTGACGAGGAACTCGTGCTCGATGCCGGCGACGATCGAGGAGGGGAGCCAGTTCCGCTTTCCGTAATTGGACGGGCCGAAGGAGATTCCTTCGACCTGCGGGGCGACGACGTCGCACTCGATGGTCTTCTCGACGTTGGCCGTCCTTATGGTGATAGCGTAATGGCCGGGGGCGCTGAAGGAGCCCGAGGCAAAGTAGCCGGAATAGCTGCTATAGGCGGCCGAGAAGCTTGCTCCCGCGGACGGGCTCACGCTCACCGAGACCGGGTCGACATCGTAATAAGCGGTGACCGGGGCAATGTCCTTCGGGAAGATGTAGACCGTCTTGCCCGTTTCGAAGGTTGGGGCCTCCCCAGCGTCGGTCGCGCCCGAATAATCGGAAGACCAGTAGAGGTTGTAGTCGCTGTACTGCAAGGCATCGAGATTGATGATGTGCCCATCGCTCGGCGTCCTTTCGCCAGCCGTCTGGGTGAAGGTGAAGGTCATTTGCTCGGAAATGTCGGGCAAGGGCTTTTCGGTATCCCAGTCAACGTCGTGGATTTCCACGTCGACCAGGCCTTCGACGACGAGCCCCTTCGCGTCGAGGGTCAGCTCGACGGTCATGTAGGTGTAGCTTGAATAGTCGCCGATTTCGCCGGTAAGGGTATAGGTCGAACCCTCGACGCTAAGCTCGATGTTCGTCGCGTCATCGCTCATGAGACCCGAATAGGAGTCCTCGAGGTAATTCTCGAGAATGTAATTGGAAAGGCCGAGACCGTCGTAACTTTCGGGGTAGAGGGGCATGTTGACAGCGTTTTGGGCCTCCTCGGGGGAAACCTCGTCCCAGTCCGGACTCTCGGTAATGGCGGCAGCTTCGACCGACTCGACGGCTCCATCGCCGTTTTGCTCGACGGTGTAAAGGGTCTGCCCGTCGATGAAATTGGTAATCGAGGCTTTTTCGCCGTCATCGTGCTCGATTTCCGCAAGGGCAGCGTCGTCGGAATAGAAGCGATAGGTCGCCTCGCCGGAGAAATCGTAACTGTTGGTCGATTCGGCGAGGATGGTCGCTTCGCTCAAGGAGTCTTTCTCGAGTTCAGCAGAGGCCCGAAGGAGTGCGGCCATGTCTTCGACATAATCCGGCTCGACGATCGTCACCTCGGCCGTATCGGTGAGGCCGTTGGGTGTGCTGACCGTGATGGTAAGCGGGCCCTCGGAGACGAGCATGGCTGTTACGCGATGCCCGTCGACGCTGAGGTAGATCTCGTCGCTCACGCTAACGGTGTAATCGTCGTCGGCGGCTTCCGGGAGGATGGTGGCTCCGACCTCGATCGTTTCGCCGACATCGAGTTCCGTGTGGTCGAGGACAATTTCGATCGAGGCGGCGGCCGGGCTTACGACCGTGATGGTTAAAGAGTCGCTGGCTTCCCCGACCGTGAGGGTGACGTTGGCCGTCCCCTTAGCCACGGCGGTGTCGAGGCCTTTTTCGCTGACCGTGAGAACCTCCGGGTTATCCGAGGCGAATTCCAAGGGAAGGCCCTCTTCGTTGTTTCTGACTTCGAATTCGAGCTGCAGCGTGGCGCCGACTTCGATGGTCGCCGTCGCCGGATTGGCAATTTCGACCTCGATGGGGATCACGACGGGTTCCGATTCGCTCGAAGTGGTAGAGTCCTCGATTTCCGAATCCAGTTCGGAAGACGATTCCGCAGAGTCCTTTGAGGAAGAACTGCCTTCGTTAAGGGATGATGTTGTCTCTGGGCTAGAGAGGCTTGAGTCGCCGGTCTCTCCGCAAGCACCGAGCAATAGAGCTAGCGGCAAGAGGGCGGCTAAGATCGTTTTGGATGGTTTTTTCATGGTAGCTCCTTTCATTTACCTTCCGGCAAAGCCATCGGGCATGGTCGTCGTTCCAAGGTTGATGTAGCGGTAGTCGATGTCGCGGCTGAGGAGATATCCCAGGCTGTCTTCGTAGGAGTAGCCGACGGTCACGGTATCGATGGTGCCGTCGCTTTTGAGCTTGATGGTCGCCTTGTCCGTTTGTCCGTCGGTGAAGTAGGTGATGTGGCGGGTCCCCGGCGAAAGGGGGTTGCCAATAAAGCCGAGGGCATCGAGGTTGTCGCAGACGTAGATGTCGTTTTCCTCGTCGTAGGAGAAGAGTTCGGGAGCCACGTCCTTAAAGAGGGGAATGAGCTCTTCGTAGGTTTTGGGATCGCTATTGTAGGAACGGGTCGAGGTGGCGGTGTAGTGGACTCCTCGTCATAGCCTTGGCAATAGAGCTTGCCGTCGGGCCGCTCCTCTTCTTCGCAATAGTAGAGGCCGCTCGTGAGGCTGCCGATCGTCAGCTGGTGGAAGATTGCTTGGCCGTCGTAATACATATAGGCATCGTATTCGTGATTGGCCTCGTAATCCCGGTCGTGCTCGCTGATGACGATCGTGAAGTTGTCGGGGAGGCTCTCAAGGGCGTTCCGGAGGGTCTCTTCGCGCTCGGGGTCGCGGCTTTCGGCCGGTTTGACGCCTTCGTAGGCGGCCGTCCCCAGGTTCGAAAGGCGGACTTCCGTTTCGTAGGAGTAATCGATGAGGATGTATTCGTAGCTGTATTGGTCCTGGGTGACTCCCTCGAAAGCCGGACTCTTAAGGGTGATGTTCTGGAAGGCGTTGCCCTCGAAATGGAAGAGGACTTCCTCAAGGGGATAATCGAGCCTCAGGAGCCGATAGGCGAATTCGTAGGTCTTGAGATCGTCAAGGCGATAGACGCCTTCCTCGACTTCTTTAAAGTCGGATGGAGCGACATAGACGAATGGGTTCCCGTAGTCTAGGTCATAGGAAGCATTCGACATTGAGTGGGTGGAAACCTTGTTCTCGTAGGAGAGATATTCCTGAGCCGGCCGCCCTCTTTCGTCGCGGACGATTGTAGACGAGGTCGAGGATTCGCCGAACTGGGCCGTCTCGAAGGAAGCGCTGCGCGTCTTCGTTGTTTTATAGCGATACTCGTTCTCGAAAAGGAAGGCGCCGTTGTCGTGGCGGCTTACGCTTTCCGTTTCCCGGGCCTCGAGGACATAGCTTTCCCTAGCCTCCTCAAGGAAGGGAGCAAGGGGGTTCTTGCCCATATCGACCGCGGCCGCGAGGGCGGCTGTCGACGTCGGGAGGGTCAGGAGCAAGAGCGACAATAGGACTTTCTTCATGGTTGGGCTCCTTTTTTTCATTCCCCGATCGGGAGAAG
>CASFWS010000030.1:0-9454 GCA_949298295.1 uncultured Bacillota bacterium
ATCTCCCGGTCCCCGGCCCCGTCGCGATGATTTCCCAATCGGGGGCCAATCTATTGGCCGCCCTCGGGACGAGCCAAGAAGAACATCTCGGGATGAGCTTCTTCGTCGGCCTCGGGAACAAAGCCGACGTCGACTTCTCGGAGTTCATCGAATATGCCGAGAAAGACCCCCATACGAAGTGCCTGGCCATCTACATCGAGGGCCTTGATTCCCCCGAGGCCTTCGTCAAGGCCTGCCGAAAGGCGAGCAAGCCGATCGTCGTCATCAAGGTCGGGGGAAGCGCCATCGGCGCTAAGGCCGCCTTCGCCCACACGGCCAGCGAAAACCCGGAAGCCGACACCTATTACGACGATATCATCAAGGAAGCCGGGGCCATCCGGGCTGGGACATGGCAAGAGTTCCTCGACGTCTCCTTGGCCCTCGGCCTCGAGCCGCCGCTTAGGGGCGATAACGTCGTCCTCATCACCAACGGCGGCGGGGCGGGGCTTCTATCCTGCGACCACTTCGAGCGCCTCGGGATGCCCCTAAGGGAACTCAAGGACATCTCCCCGCTCCTCGCCCAGAAGATAAGGGCCTACATGCCGATGTTCGGCTCGCCCCTCAACCCGGTCGATATCTCCGGGACGGCGAGCGTCATCCAATACCGCGGGGCTTTCCAACAAGCCCTCCGCGACCCAAAGGTCGAAGGTCTCCTCGGGGCCATCTGCCCGACGGCGGTGACCGACGTCCTCGGGGTGGCTAGGGCAGCCGCCGAGGTCCGCGCCGCGACCAAAGGCCTAAATAAGCCGTTCCTGATGATCTGCCAAGGCGGGGCCGAGTGCCGGGAGGCCATCCGCTACCTCCGCGACCATGGGATCGCCGCCTATCCGACGGCCGAGCAGGCGGTCAACGCGATGGTCGCCCTCCGTAAGGCCTCCTCCGACTGATTTTCCCCGCAAAAGCCTTTCCCTCCTTCTTGAAAACGCTTTTTCCTTGCTTCCCGCCCGCCTGCCTCATTAAGGTAGGTGGGCTTGATGAAGGGAGCGTTAAAATGAAAAAAGGTGCAAAGGTTGCTATCGGGGTTTCCGTCGGCGTCGTCGGGGTCCTCGCCCTGGCCGTCGGGACGGTTTATGGCGTCTGGAGCAAGGAAATCAACTCCGTCCTCTCCATTCGGGAAATCATCCCGGCCCACGAAGAGAATGCGGCCGGGGCCGTTTACGAAATGACGATGGACGGGGGCTACTACTTCGACGACTTCCTCGCCGAGGGCGGGGCCAAAAGCGACGACGAGCTCATCGACTTCATCGTCGGGAAGCTCACGAAGGGGCTTTTCGAGGTCGATCTCGGCACCCCCGAGATTGCCTGCTCATCCTTTGCCGTCACCGACGAAGACGGGAACAACCTCTTCGGGCGGAACTACGACTTCACCTCGACGACCTCCCTCATCCTCCACACCAACCCGGGAGGAGGCAGGCACGCCTTGATCAGCAGCGTCGATATCCAGTTCCTCAACCTCGGGGACGGGATCCACGGGATCGTCGATAGCCTCACGGCCATCGCGGCGGCCTACGCCCCGTTCGACGGGATGAACGACGCCGGCGTCAGCTGCGGCATCTACATGTCCTACCAAGGGCCCGAGGGCGGCACGGTGGCCACCGACCAGAATACCGACCTCCCCGACCTTACCTCGACGACGATGCTTCGCCTGATCCTCGATTACGCCGACAATGTCGAGGAAGCGGTGGAACTCGTGAAGCGTTACGATTTCCACGATTCGGCCAATTCCTCCTTCCATTACATGGTGGCCGATGCCTCGGGCAAAAGCGCCATCCTCGAATGGGTGGCCCCCGGGGCCAATGACCTCACCGACCTCGACGGGAGCAAGCGGGAGCTCAAGGTCTATTACAATGACGACGATGCTTCCCTTGGGGAAAACGAGGCGGCCGAGAGCTTCCAGTACATAACCAACTTCATCGTCACGCCCGATTACTACAATGACGACTCCGCGAAGAAAGGGCTCGACCGCTATCAGTACATCCACGAGTTCATCAACGGCGACGGGGACAATAACGAGGGCATCCTTTCCCGGGAAGACTGCATGACCCTTCTCGAGGACCTCGGGCGGCGGAAGTGGAACAATAACCACGAAGGCCAGTCCGACAACGTCACCGTCTGGTCGGTCCTCTACGACCTCGACAACCTGACGGCGACTTGGGTCAGCAACGAGGAGTTCGACCGCGAAGGCTCGACCCTCCATTTCTCGCTTCGATAAGAAAAAAGGGGCGCGCCCCCTTTTCTTTCACTTGGAAGGGTCCTTCCTTTTAAACCACTGCTTTGGTAGGCTTAAGGAGAAATAGGAGAACGCCATGCGAAAAACCGCCTTCATTCTGAACATCATCGGGGCCGTCCTGCTCGGGGTCGGAGCCGTTTCCGTCTTCTTCGTCTGCCTCATGTGGCCATCGATTTCGGAGATGCTGCTCCAGCTTTTGGCCGACAATGGATCGACCATTGAACAGGTGAGCGCCTTCCGGCAAATGTTCGATCTCTATTACGTTCTCCTCTGGGTGGCCATGGTTTTCGAGATCATCGGTGCCGTCTTCGAAGGGGTGGCCGCCGGGCTCAACAAGAAAGCCGTCTCCAAATCGGCGGTCGTCGCCCCGGCCGTCCTCTCGATCGTCTTCGGCGGCCTCCTCGGGATCATCGCCGGCATCTTCCTTCTCGTCGCCAAGGACGAGGAGTTCGCCTCCCCGCTTATTTGAGCCCGACGCCTTTCCCCAAGGGATGGGCGTCTTGCATTTACCTTTCCCGGCTCCTACACTTCGGGTAGCAAAAGGGGAACATCCATGAGAAAAGCTGCCTTCATCCTCAACATCATTGGGGCGGTGTTCGCCGGCATTTCGGCCATCGTCGTCTTCTTCCTCGCCATCGGCGCGGGCGCTGCCGGAGCGGCGGCTCCCGGGACGACGCCCAATCCCGAGGAAGCCCAATTCGTCTATCAGATTCTCCAGGCGAGCTATTGGGTTTCCTTCCTCGTCGTCCTTGCCGGCTTCGTCATCCAGATCGTCGCCGCCGTCCTCAACAAGAACGCCGTTTCCAAATCGAGCGTCATGGCCCCGGCCATCCTCTCGATCATCTTCGGCGGCCTCCTCGGGATCCTTGCCGGGATCTTCCTCCTCGTCGCCAACGACAGCGAGTACGCGAGTCCGCTTTGATTGGACCGCTTATCGATAAAGGGCCGCAAAAGCCCTTTTTCTTTTTGCCTTTTGCCCTAATTGACAGCAAAATGGGGGTCGGAGAGAAGCCATGGACGATAAACAAGCGCGGAATGCCCTCAGGCGAAAGCAAGTCTACCGGGCCCTTTTAAGCGCCGTCCCGATTCTTGCCCTCATGCTCTTTTTTGAGATACTCTTCGAGTTTCCCCCGGTCGTCGAGGCCCTCTCTTCTTTCGTGACGAGCGGCCATAACGACGTCATCGTCTACCTCATCGTCTTCTTCCTCATGTACCTGCAGGGGACCATCCTCCCCATCCCGGCCTACATTCCCCTCAACGCGGCGGTTAGCATCGGCCTCGTCGATACTTCCCTTGGGATCTTCGGGATTTGGGGCCAGGATTCGACCTGGATTCTCTTTGCCGTCGTCCTTAGCGCCTATCTCCTCGGGGTCGCGACTGCCTATCTCCTCGGCTATTTCTTTGGGAGCAAAGCCGTCAAGTGGATCGCCTCGAGCGAAGAGGAGTACGAGAAATGGAAGGGCGTCCTCGACGGAAAGGGAAAGTGGTTTTATTTCCTTACCGTCCTCCTTCCGGTCTTTCCTGACGACGTCCTCTGCCTCGTCTGCGGCTCCCTCCGGATGAACTTCCCCTCTTTCTTCCTCGCCAATCTCGTCGGGCGTTCGATTGGCCTCCTTTTCATGATTTCCGGCCTTACCCTCATCAAGGAGGCCTCTTCTAGCTTCCCGTGGGCCGCCTTGGCCTGGGGTCTGGCTCTCCTCTTTTCGATTGCCGCGGTCTTATTCCTCCGCTTCCGCTACGGGGAAGGGAAAAAGGAAGGGAAGCAGGGCTAGGCGGCTCCCGAAGAGGGAAGGATTGCGCTATACTGACGCTTGGTAGGCTTTGCCTACATCGCGTTTCGGGAAAGGATTGCGCATTCAATGAAGAAAACACCCCTTTTTGTTTTGGCGACGGTCTTCGGCCTTGCCGCTTGCGGCGGACCGCAAGCCTCGGAGGGAGGCTCGGGCCTCTCCTCGGTCGAAAGCGTCGTTTCTTCCTCCGAGGGCGGGGCTTCTTCCTCTTCCTCGGAAGAAGGTCGGGATTCATCGATTTCCGAAGGGAGCTCCTCGTCTTCTAGTTCTTCCGAGGAGGTGCCTCCGACCTTGGATGAGCTCTTGGGGAAACTTAGCTCCGAGCTGGCCTTCAAGGGAACGATGAGCGAGCTGAACCTCGATCCCTTCGCCGAGAGCGCCGAGCCGACGGTTTCGCCGGTCGAGGGCTATGTCTCGTCAGGGAAATGGTATAGCAAGATCGGGACTTCCAAACTCTATTACCTAAAGGGGGAAGACGGCTTTGCCTACGCCCCGCGCCTCAACTTCGACAATACTCTCGACCTTGAGCCGGTCGAGGATTTCGAGGGAAAGACGCCCTTCGCCCACGAAAGCCCGTTCGGTGCCCTTTCTACCGATGCCCTTGCTTTCGACGAAGAGAGCAAGGTGCTGACCGTCAATGTCCCGGTGGGGCTATCCCCATCCTTCGGGCGGAGCTTTCTAGCTAACGAAAACATCGCTCCGACCGCCGTCGCCGTCTCCTTCGACGAGGACTATGAGCCGGCCGAAATGACTTGGACGATTCCGACGATCGTGGTCATCGACCCGGCCTGGGGCTTGGAATACCAGTACGAATATACCTTTGAAGCCTCCTTCGTTTCGCCTTCCGAGATTGCTCTCCCGGCCGATGCTCCCCTTCCTTCCCTCGAAGGGCAAGCCGAGCTTGAGGCGGCCCTAGGGGAGCTCGCCAAGGGGAACTACCGTCTCCTTTACGAGGATGCCGCCCAAGGAGTGAGCGCCGAGATTATCTCGAGCCCTTCCTTCTACGATGTCCGCCTTTCTAAGGAGAGCGGGGAAAGCCATGGCGGCTACTATTTCCCCGAGGAAGGGATGGCCTCTCCTTACGAAGTCCTAGACGGCATACCGACCGGGACTTCCGCGCCTGAAGAGGGGACCCTTGCCTCTCTTACCGGGGCTTCCTTCGACTTGGCCAGCGAATTCTTCGTTCCGGAAGGAGAGGGGACCTTCCTTCTCCGCGACGAGGGCAAGGATTTCGTTTCCCGGATCTATCCGGCCAACTTCGTCTCCGCGGCCCTCGAGCGGGAAGGCATCTACACCCTCGACGGCCTTCTCAACGGAACTTTTGCCGTCGCTATCGGGGAGGGAACCCTTTCCTTCTCCTTCGACTACGAATATGAGCAACTGACTCCCGACTTCACCTACGAGACGGTCAAGGGGACCGTCGAGATCGCCGTCTCCGGCTTCGGGACGACGGAAGATCCCTATGAGAAAGAGGCCTTCGTTCCCTACGAAAGCCCGGATACTTGGCTCGAGCTCGGCGGGGAAGCCCTCGTTTCGGCCTTGGCCGCCTGCCTTGGGGATCCTAATATCCTCCCTCTTCCCGACACTTCGTCGATGTCTTCCTTCACCTACGACGACTTCTTCAGCCTGACCCTGTATTTTGTCTATCCCTCGGCCGGAGCCTTGGGCGAGGCGATGGCTTCTTATGGCGAGGCTCTCCTCGCGAGCGGATGGGTAGCCGGGGAAGGAAGCGCTTGGCAGGGTACCCCTTACACTTATGGAAGTGGGGATGAAGCGAAGACGGTCACCATTTCCGAGGATGCCTTTGCCGACGAGCCGACGATGAGCCTAGCCATTGGATCCTCATCGGGCTTCTCCTTTTGATAGTCGAGCGGGCTTTTGCGGACTTTTCAGCAACTCAACATGAAGAAAATCGTTCCTCTTGCCGTTCTTCTCTTCCTTCTCGGATCTTGCCAGAGTGAGGGCCTTTCCAGTCTCTCTTCCCTCTCTTCCGAAGGGTCTTCGGAAACGCCTTCCTCTTCTCTCGAGGCCCTTTCCCCGGCCTCCCTCCTTTCGAAGTTGAGCGGCGAGCTCTCCCTCAAGGGGGAATTCCTCCGGGATTACGAAGCGGCGTCCCTTAAAGACCTTTCGAGCGGCCTTTCCGTCCATTTCGGGGAGGACGTCTGGGAAAGCCGGGAAGAAGGCTTCCCGACGATGAGCGCCTACCGCTCGGCGGATGGCTATGCCGTCAAGCGCTCGCTCGGATTTGACAATGAGGTCGTCGAGACCCCACTTTCGGAAAACGGCTTTGCAAAGATCCCCTTCTCGCGTTTCGAGAACCCTTTTCGGAAACTCGACCCTTCCGACCTCCGGGAAGTAGAGGGTGGCTATGCCTTCGAACTGAACGAGGAGGAAGGCTCCTCCTTTGCCTATGCCCTGAGCGGCTACGGGGACATCTCCATCGCTTCAGGCTTTATCCAAGCCGGGGCCGGCGGTAGCCTCGAGTCCCTCTCTTTTACCGGGCGTAGCATCCTCGACCCGAGCGGGAATTCCCTCGTTCCCGTTCTTTCCTTCGAGCCGGTAACGGCCGAGGAAATCGGCTTCCTTTATTGCGATAGCCTCCCCTCCCTTCCCGAACAGGAGGCTGTCGCCGACCTTCTTGCGGACCTAAAGGAAGGAAACTACACCGTCTCCCTTTTGACCCACCCGGAGGGCGAGGAGAAGAAGATGGAGCGCTATTTCGAGGCGAGTTCCGGCCTCATCTACATCGAGGACCGGGAGGGCGGGGTTCCCTTTGCATGCTACGGCTACATCGAGGATGGGGAAGGGGTCGTCCCCTTCGAGGTAAGCGAGGGGACAATGCAGGGCATCGGCCCGACGGAAGAGGGAAGCATTTCCTCGGCCCTTCCTCCTTTCGACCTCGACCCGGCCTTCTTCCTCCCCGAAGAAGACGGCTACGCCCTTTCCCCTTGGGGCGAGGGCTATGTCTCGAGGATCGACCCGGGCTACCTTATCGATTCCTATCTCGAGGTGATGGTGGAAGGCAGCTTCCGCCTCTATATCGAGGAAGGCGGGGCTCTCTTTTCCTACGCTTACGAGGCGACCGACTTCTATACTGGGCGCCTTCTCAAGGGAATCCTTGAGATGAGAGTGACTTCCATCGGGACGACCGAGGGGCGCTTCTCTCTTGATGACCTCGCGCCCTACGAGCCGCCCGCGAGCTACGAAGAGGTCGATCCCGAACTTGCCAAGGTGCTGAAGGACTATTTCGGGGGCGACTTGAGCCTTCTCCCTTATCCCTCCTTCGAAGGCCTCGAAGGGGTCGAGGGAAGCGAGGGGTTTGGCTACTTCGCCCTCTACTTCCGCCTTGGGAAGGGAAATGACCTCGAGGCGGCTTTCGCCTCCTACGATGCCCTCCTTGCCGCGGCCGGGTGGGAGAAGGAAGAAAACCCTTCCGGCGGCTACGACTACCGGATCGAGCGGGGCGGGGGTAGCGGCTACCTTCACCTTACCCTCGAGGAAACCTCGAGTGTCGACTTCATCAATCTCTACATCTACCGGATGGATTATGGTAGCCCGATGGATGCCTTCTTCGAGCCGTTGGCCTTCTCTCCGAACTCGACGCTCGAGATTTCCATCTCGGATTCCTATTTCGAGCAGGAAGGCGGGACCCTCCTTGCGGAAAGCGAAAAGCGCCTCGTCTATGAATGGAGCGACGATAGCGAGCACCTATCCGCCTTCGAGAATGGCGAGGTGACCCTCGAGCGATACCTTCTCCCCAATCGCGGCAACCTCGACGTCTACGAAAAGGGGAGCGAGGGCTACTCGAAGACGGGGACCCTAGAGGGAAGCCTTCTATTCGCGACGGCGACCATCTGGAACTTCGCCTACGATTACGGGTCGAGCTTCCTTCCTTCCGAGGACGGAACTTACCGCTTGGCTTACGGGGAGGCTAGCGACGCCTTGATCGCTCTCCTATACGGGAATTCTTTCGCTTCCTCCGACCTTCTTTCCCCAATCGAGGCAAGGATCCTCGAAGGCGGGAAGGAAGTCGAGATAACAATCGATCTTTCGTCCCCGATGCTTTACGGGGAAGAGGGGATTCCCGCTAATCACGTCGTAACCGTGACTGCCCGCCTTTCGAAGGTCGGGACGACGCTCGTCGAGCCGCCCTTTTAAGGAAGGGGAGGGCCAAAAGGGGCCAAAGCGGCCATCTTGTAGGCAAAAGGGCTTGACAGAGATTGATTGGCGAATATGATATTCAAGTGCTTGCGGGGTAGAGCAGCCTGGTAGCTCGTCAGGCCCATAACCTGAAGGCCGGTGGTTCAAATCCGCCCCCCGCGACCATTGCAAGCTCAAGCCGGTGCGAAAGCATCGGCTTTTTTTCGTTTCGCGATACCCCAACGAGCACATTCAGCATCGACAAAAATCACAGAACTGAGGAAATTGTCGATGTTCAATCGAAATAGGTATTTAAGAAAGCTAAAGGAAAAAGAGCGGAACGGTCTCATCAAGGTCATTACCGGCCTTCGACGGAGCGGCAAATCCTTCTTGCTCAACCGCCTTTTCTACGACTACCTGGTCCAAGAACGAAAAATCGACCCCCGGCACATCATTCGTTTCGCCTTCGATAACCAAGAGGATATTGTTCGGCTCGACGAATTCGGCGGAAAAGAGGAAGCATCCCAAGCAAAGAAGAGAGGCCGCTTGGTCGACAGCCTGAAATTCCTCGCCTTCATCAACGAGAAAGCAAAAGACGGCGGCTACTATTACCTACTTCTAGACGAGGTACAGAACCTCGAGGAATTCGTCCGCGTCCTGAATTCCTTTCTTTATAAGGGGAATTTTGACATCTACGTCACTGGCAGCAATTCCCGTTTCCTCTCAAGCGAAGTGGATACTGAGTTTGGCGGGCGAGGGGACCGAATCCATCTGCTGCCCCTCTCCTTCGAGGAATTCTTTTGCTCGGTCGGAGGGGAGGCGCGGAATGGGTTCGACGAATACCTCCGCTATGGCGGCATCCCCTTGGCCCAGCTCCAGATGATTAGCGAGGCCAAGGCCGAAGAGGCCATCTCCAACGCCAAGAAAACTTACTTGAAGGACCTCGAACTACGCCATCCTCAGGCCAGCCCTCAGCGGCTGATGGAGACGCTCCGAGTGGCTGCCTCGATGATTTCAACGCCGATCAATCCCACTAAGATCGAAAATACCTTCAATAGCATCTACCGCCTCAAACTATCGAACGACACGATTGGTAATTACCTTTCGTGGTTCGAGGAGAGCTACTTGCTTAACAAGGCTTTGAGGTATGACGTGAAAGGGCGCCAGTATATCGGCTCGCCTTATAAGATTTATTTCGAGGACCTCGGCATCCGGAATGCCATCTTGGGTTTTCGGGAGGTCGATGAAACCGACC
>CASFWS010000030.1:9483-11069 GCA_949298295.1 uncultured Bacillota bacterium
ATCGAGAATGCCGTGTACAACGAGCTCCGTTATCGCGGTTTTCAGGTGGATGTCGGGGTCGTCCCGGTCCGGGTCAAAACCGAGAGGGCTGATAAAAACGGCAAGCCCATTTATGAGGAGAAGAGCACGGAGGTCGATTTCGTAGTAAATAAAGGAGGCAAGACATACTACGTTCAAGCGGCCCTTGAGATAGCTACTTCGAAAAAGAAAGAGCAGGAGTATCAATCGATTCGGAACATCAATGACTCCTTCAAGAAAGTCATTGTCGTGAAAAACGAAGGGAAGCCTTATTACACCGAGGAAGGCTTCCTCCGGATGAGCCTTTTGGATTTCCTTTCCAATCAGGATTCCTTGGATTGGTAAAAGCCTTTTTCTCGCGTTTTGGCCCGCAAAACCCCTATTAAATACCAAATACATGAATCGATTGCCCTTTAGGAAAAGCAGTCCTTTCAGTCTTTCTTTTCGTGAGCCTTCTTCCAGGCCTTGATATTTTCGAGCCGTTGCTTGCAACGGGCTTCGAGGCCTTGTTCCGTCGGCTCGTAATACACCAGTCCCTTCAAAGAAGGCGGGAGACACTCCATCGTCGACAGTTTGTCCTCGGTATCGTGGGCATAGACGTATCCCTTCCCGTAGTCGAGGTCTTTCATGAGCTTCGTCGGGGCATTCCTTATCTGAAGGGGGACCGGCTCGGAGAGCATCTTCAGGGCGTCGGACTTGGCCGCCTCGTAAGCTAGATAGGCGGCATTCGACTTCGGGGCGAGGGAAAGGTAGATGGCCAGTTCCGAGAGGTGGACGGTGCATTCGGGCATTCCGATGAAGTGGCAAGCCTGGTAGGCCGCGACGGCCATCTCGACGGCCCGCGGGTCGGCAAGACCGACATCCTCGGCCGCGAAGCGGACCATTCGCCGAGCGACGTAAAGGGGATCTTCCCCGCCTTCGAGCATCCGGGCGAGCCAATAGACGGCGGCATCGGGGTCGCTATTGCGCATCGATTTGTGGAGAGCCGAGATGAGGTTGTAGTGCTCATCGCCCTTCTTGTCGTAAAGGAGGAAGCGGCGGGAGGTGCATTGCTCGACGGTTTTCGGGCTTACGCAGCTCACCCCGTCTTTCATCTCGGCATTGAGGACGACCATCTCGAGGGTCGAAAGGGCCGTGCGGGCATCCCCGTTGGAAAAAACGGCGAGGGCGTGGAGGAGGTCGTCGGATATCTCGACCTTCTCGTTGCCGAAACCCCTAGGATCGGAAAGGGCCCGCCTTAGAAGGGCGACGATGTCATCTTCCCCGAGGGGTTGGAGGACGAAGACCTTGCAGCGGGAAAGCAGAGCTCCGTTTACCTCGAAGGAAGGGTTCTCGGTCGTCGCCCCGATGAGGACGATCGAGCCTTTCTCGACGTAAGGGAGGAAAGCGTCCTGCTGGGCTTTGTTGAAGCGGTGGATCTCGTCGACGAAAAGGATCGTCTTCGTCCCGTAACGGCGGTTTTCCTCGGCCTCTTCCATTACGGCCTTGATTTCCTTGATGCCGCTAGTGACGGCCGAGAAGTCGATGAAGGAAGCCTTGCTCATCTTGGCGATGATCCGGGCGAGCCA
>CASFWS010000031.1 GCA_949298295.1 uncultured Bacillota bacterium
AGTTTTTCCCGTACTTCGGAAGTTTTTTAACGATTGTCACGCCCATACAAAAACCTTCCCGGTGCTTTTTTAAGGCAAGCCACCGCAGGACCGGAATCTTCAACGGCCGCATCTTCTCCCTTGGTGTGTATAGCTCCAAAAGATGTCTTGATGATAAGGGTATAATCCTCATAGGCATCTTTGGCCTTGTCTGCCTCTCCCACAAAAGCAAACATTTCATAGAGCCACAACTTCATTAATGCCAATCTACACTCAGAAATTGATTCATCATAAGCATTCCCAGTACTCAATATATCTGCCTTACATCTCAATTTAGCAACCAGTAGACAATGAATTCCGTTTTTATCATCGCCGATTGTAAGGGTTTCATAATCCTGGGGCGGCAACGCCTGTTTTAAATCCTCGATTGTTATCGGCCCGGTCCCTTCAAGAAAACTATTCCCTACCGGTAAATCATCCAGCCCGTCAAGTCCTGTCATATAAACCTCCTAAAAAAAAATAAAACCGCCCTTCCGGGCGGCTTTTTTTATCAGCCTGCGGATTTAAAAGAAACCTTAACCGTAACCACACCGGAAACAATTATGGATTTTTTATCTCCGCCCAAATCCGTCAGCTCAGGTTCGCTGTCTCCGGACCAAGTATCCACCTGGTAACTTGAATTCGGTTTAGCCGTAAACACAACCGTTGCCCCTGCCGGGACAGTATTACCGGTGGAAATCGGACTGCCGTCAACGCTTGCCGCAAGGGTTCCGTTGCTGCCCTCAACGCTGAAATTTACAGCAAAAGTTTGTTCCTTAAACGCCCCCCAGGCAAGACCCTTAACATTAACGAGGGGGAACGGTTTGCTTTTTGTGAAAATTTTGTCACCCCGCTGGTCTTCCCCTGTTACAGTGAAAGAATAAATCGGAACGGCTTCCCTCTGAACTGTATCGTCCAATCTGAGGTACAAAAGTTTTTGACCGGCATTAACTGCACGGTATACAATTTCCCCAACACCGCAAAGGCTTTTGGTAATCTTGTTTCCGCCATCATCCATGTCGTAGTAGCTGTCATTGTCCTCAAGCACCTTGAATGATCCCATGATAAGGTACCCGTCCTTAATCATTTCGGGGCGGTTTGCCTTTGTAAGCAAATCGGAAAATCTGGCGTACACATCTGCCGCAACAACAAACTCTCCGGGTCCTCCTACACCGTTCTTAACAACAACCTGCCTGAGCTGACCAAGATAACTCACCACATCACCCAGGGTTGCGGAGGCAAGGGTTTTCGGAAAAACAATTTTTTTCACAGAACCGTATTTTACACGGTATCTTGTTTTGCCGTCCGGGCCTTTCATCATGTAGTTGATTTCACCTTTATGTGCCTGGCAGCAAAGGGCATTGATTGTTTCCCTTACCATGTCAGCGTGTTCCGAAAGATATTCGTCAACAATCTGATTCCGCCCCATTTCAGTAGCCCTTTCGAGCTCGTCCATTTGCACGGCTGAAATTTTGTCGTCAATTTCAATCGGCATGGGGACAATATCAGACACATTCATTCCGTGTTTAGGCACGATACCTGTGTCGCCCCGTGTGATTACAGGAACATTCCCGTATTCCCTCATCAACTCACTGGCTGAAATATGAGTTGAATTTTTCATTTTCGTCTGGGCAAAATAAGCCCTTCCGTTGGAATTGTTTTCGGGCTGTGCGGAAACAACCCTCTCAATGTCTTCCCTCCGGATAATAAGTGGTTTAGCCATCTCTTTTCCTCCTATCAATCAATCAGTTAAAATTACTGTCAGTCCATCCGCCCTGGGTAAGATAAATCCCGGCGGCAGGCAATTTCCCTGCAAGGCTATCAGATGCCGCAGTCTCACTTCCGTTGGCAAAATTAAGCAGCCTGCTCCGGACGGCAATCCCGTGCCGCAAAACAAAGGCTGTTACATCTCCTTCATGTTCCGCAACATCTTCCAAAAGCACCCCGGCCGGAGTATCGGAATCCCCGGCAGGTGCAAACTTGCCGGATGTCAGCTTTAAAACAGTTCCGGCTTTCAAATCTTTGGTTAAAGCCCCGAATACACCGTGTTCAATCACAGGCGGATGTCCGGGATGGACAACCCCGCGGTCAAAAAAATCTTCGTATTTTTCCATTCTTTCCCCCTAAAGTTTTTTGGCAATTTCAGCCCAACTGTTTCCCTTGTTTTTTCCCTCATCTGGAGCAGTATCCGAAAAGTTATAAACAGGTCTGGTTTCAGGCACCGGCCACGCGCACAAAACATCCTGGAAAAGATCCAGCAGACTTGATTCTTTGTCCGTGCCACTATCGGAAAACTTGACACTGCCCGCATCCACAAGGGCATCAGCAACTGCTCCAACCTTTCCCATCACCCCGGCAGGAACGACACCTTTAACAGCGTCATTAAACCGGTCAATCCGGTTCTGCCTGAGCTGCTTTTCCGAATCCTCCAGGCGTTTCTGTAAAGCCTGGAAATCAGGATTATCGGAAAACTTTTTGTCATCTCCCCCGTCTCCGGAGGAACCATTTCCGGAATCGCCCGCTACTTCAAGGAGCAGGGAGTCGGGGCAAGGATCTATGGAATCGAGCCTTCGGAAAGCCCGCTCCTGAGCGAAGGGAAATCCGGTCCTCACCGGATCGAGGGCATCGGGGCCAACTTCGTCCCGCCCGTTCTCGAACGGGACCTCATCGACGAAGTGGTGGACGTGAAGGGGAGCGAAGCCTTCCGCCTCGCCTCGGAGCTGGCTTCCCTGGAGGGCCTCTTGGTCGGCATCTCCTCGGGGGCTGCCTTGGCCGGCTGCCTTCTTAGGAAAACGGAACTTAGGCTCGGAAGACGGGCTGTGGTAATCTTGCCCGACGGGGGCGACCGATACTTGAGCATCGAGGGACTGTATGGACAAAAACATTGAACTTGCCTTCCAATTGAACGAGAAGGGCGAAAGCGAGGCTCTAGCCTCGGTCGGACGGGACGGGATCATCGATTTCTTCCGCTACGTGCGGGAAATCCTTTTCTTTGATTTCTATGCCCGCGGCGAGAAGGAAACGCGGCTCCCCTTCCTCGTCGGGGAAGCCAAGAAATGCTTCGTCGCCTTTGCGCGGGAAGAGGGCTGCCCTTGTCTTTTCGACTGCTTCTTCGAGGGGCTTCCGGAAGTCAAGCGGCTGCTTCAAAGCGACGCCGATGCCATTTTCGAGGGCGATCCCGCCTGCACTTCGCCGGCCGAGGCCATCCTTACCTACCCGGGCTTCCTGGCCATTTCGGTGTATCGGGTGGCCCATCTTCTTCGAAAGCTCGGCCTCCGCTTCGTCTCCCGGGTTCTTAGCGAGTATGCCCATTCCCGGACCGGGATCGATATCAACCCCGGGGCCGAAATCGGCGAGCGCTTCTTCATCGACCACGGGACGGGCATCGTCATCGGGGAAACGACGGTGATCGGCAGGAACGTCAAAATTTACCAAGGCGTTACCCTCGGGGCCCTTTCCCTTCGGGAAGGGAGGAAGCTGGCCGGGAAAAAGCGCCACCCGACCGTCGAGGACAACGTGACCATCTACTCCGGGGCTTCTGTCTTCGGAGGGGACACCATCATCGGGGAAGACTCGACCGTCGGCTCCAATGCCTACATCGTCTCCTCGATCCCGCCCCATTCGATTGCTCTCGTCAAACCCTTCGACCTCGAGATCCGTTCCAAGGAAAAGAAGTGATTTGATAGCGCTTTCATATAGAGGCAGCCAATAACCGGTTGCCTCTTTTTATTTAATGGGTGTTAACTATTTTCGTAGGGGGGATTGTAAATGGATGCCGAACTCGTCGAGAAAGCGTTCCTGGATTTGGCAGCCGAGCCATGGATCGTCCGTCTTTCTTCCCTTTTGGTGAAGAATTACCGGGGAGGTTACAGGGTCTTGAATCTCCTCGCGCAATCGAGTGAGCCGATGACCCCGAGCCAGCTTGCCGTCCTTTGCGAGGTTTCAACGGCCCGGATGACCGTCATCCTCAACTCCCTGCAGTTGAAAGGATATCTCCGGAAGCACCGCAAGCGAAGCGATCGAAGAAGCCTCTCCGTTTCCCTTACGCCCAAGGGTCGGGAAGTGTTAGGCGAAAACCAATCAAGCCTTCGCTCTTGCATTGAGCGATTCGTGGCCGCCCTTAGCGAAAAAGAACTGCAATTCGCGCTTGGAATTTGCAAAAAGATAACCTGCGTCGGGAAGAAGGGAAAATAAAAGGATGCTCAAGCTTGTCAATTTGAAGAAGGACTACAAAGTCGGCGGCGACATCGGGTTCGTTCACGCCCTCAAAGGGCTCTCCATCGAATTCCGGAGCAATGAATTCGTGGCGATTCTTGGTCCCTCGGGTTGCGGTAAGACCACTCTCCTCAACGTCATCGGCGGCCTTGACCACCCAAGCGAGGGGGAACTGTTCATCGACGGGGTCTCGACCAAGGATTTCAAGGACCGCGATTGGGACAACTACCGGAACCACCGAATTGGCTTCGTCTTCCAAAGCTATAACCTCATTCCCCACCAGACCATCCTCCAAAACGTCGAGCTGGCCCTTACGATCGGCGGGATGAAGCGCGAGGAGCGCCGGGCGAAGGCCAAGGCGGCCCTTGACCGGGTCGGCCTTGCCGGGCAATACGACAAGAAGCCGAACCAGCTTTCCGGCGGGCAGTGCCAGCGGGTAGCCATCGCCCGGGCAATCGTAAGCGATCCGGAAATCCTTTTGGCCGACGAACCGACCGGGGCCCTCGATACCGAGACGTCGATCCAGATCATGGACATCATCAAGGAGATTTCCAATGACCGCTTGGTCATCATGGTGACCCATAACCCCGATCTGGCCGAGCGTTACGCGACGCGGACCGTCCGCCTCCTCGACGGCCTCATCCAAAGCGATTCCCATCCCTATGACGGGGAAGGAGAAGAGAAAAGAGCCAAGGAGATGCCGGACAAGAAGGCCAAGCTTTCCCTTTGGAGCGCCTTTCGCCTTTCGGCCCAAAACCTCCATTCCAAGGCCCGGCGGACTTCGCTGGTGGCGATCGCCGGCTCGATCGGCATCATCGGGGTGAGTTCCGTCTTGGCCGTCTCCAGCGGCGTCCAGAACTACATTTACGAAATGGAAGCCGACATGTTATCGGGCAATCCCTTGACCGTCGAAGCCGAAGGGATCGACCTGAACGGGCTCATGTCGATTGCCGGCGGCCTTAACCAAATCGGCTCGGTCGTCGAAGGGACGGAAGATGGCTACATCAACGTCAACGAGGTGATTTCGGCCCTCATCGACAGCGAAACCCATCAGGTGAACGAGTTCATGTTCAAGAACGAGATCACCGAAGACTACCTTTCCTATGTTCAGGCGATGGATCCCGAGCTTTACGGGGCCATCGTCTTCGATTACGGCATCGACGTGTCCCCGTCGATCTACGTTTCCTCTGGCCTTGATGGGACAGACGCGGACGGGGTGAGCTATGGGGCCGAGGGCCAAGTCGCTTCCCTTTCCTTCATCCGGACCGTTTACCAAGGGATCCTCGAGGAGACCGAGCTCGGGGAGTTCGCTCCTTACGTCAGCATGCTCCCGCAGCCTTTCTCCCTCCTTCCCGATAGCGAGGAGCTCATCCTTTCCCAATATGACATCGTGAGCGATCCCGAAGCGAGCCACCTTCCGGAAGGCAAGGGAGAGATTGCCATCGTCATCGACGAAGGGGCCTTGAGCGACCTCACCTTGGCCGAGACCGGCTACCTTACCCAGCAGGAATTCCTGAACAACGTTTTCGAGGCGACCGGGGACGATAGCTACGATCCCGATCTCGAAAAGAACCGCCTTTCCTACGAAGAGCTGATGGGCCGGACGTTTTACTATTACCCCAACGACGATATCTACAGCCAAGCTTTCGTCGGCTTCACCTACGATCCGGTCAAGAACGTGCGCGATGCCGCGGAAGGGACGCCCCTCGAGCTCAAGGTTACGGCCATCCTCCAAAAGAAGGCCGACATCAACTACGGCTGCCTTTCCAGCGGCTTCTACTACACCAACGAGTTGGCCGACTACATCCGGCAAACGGCCGCCGACTCGACCATCGTCAACTTCCTTAAGGACGCCGGTCTCGACGGCTTCGGGACCACTTCCATGGTGAACCCGGCCATCAATTACACCTATTCCTTCACTTTCGACGGGACCCGCTACGACGACCAAATGGGCATCGTATCGAGTTTCTCCCAGAATTCGATGTTCACCAACGTCGCCGGAAACTACGAAGACATGACGTCTTTCTCCTTGGCCAATCTTGGAGGAAGCGAGGTTCCGACCCTCATTTCCATCTACCCGAAGGACCTCAACGAGATGGATGCCATCCGAGCTTATCTCACGGCCTGGAACGAAGAGGGTGACATTGCCATCGGCGACAAAATCCTCACCGCCGACGAACGACCGGAAATCCGCTATACCGACTCCCTCTCGATCGTCCTTTCGATGGTCAATACCTTGATCTCGATCATCACGACGGCCCTCGTCATCTTCACCGGGCTTTCCCTCGTCGTCTCGACCGTCATGATAGCCGTCATCACCTATGTCTCCGTCATCGAGCGCGTCAAGGAAATCGGGGTCATCCGCTCCCTCGGCGGACGGAAGAAGGACGTTTCCCGCCTCTTCAATGCCGAAACCCTCATCATTGGCCTCATTGCCGGGGCCATCGGCATCGGGATCACCTATTTGCTGCAGCTTATCTGCAACCTCATCGTCGGGTCCTTGAGCGGCATCTACACGATTGCTGCCCTCCCGTGGTACACGGCCCTCATCATGGTGGCCCTCTCGATGGTCCTGACCTTGATTTCCGGCTTGGTCCCGGCCTCGATCGCCGCCAAGAAAGACCCGGTCGAAGCCCTTCGGAGCGAATAGGGAAGCTTCTTCGAGTGAGCGCAGGCATCACCTGCGCTTTTTGTTTCGGACGATTGGGGCGTTTAGAATGTCTCTATAAACGGATGGGAAAGATCGTCATCGAGCGGGAACTATCTGCCGCCTTCCGGAAAGGCGAGCGGGGAGCGGTAGGGGAGGTTTACCGCCGAACCTACAAATTCCTTTACCTACTAGCGGCCGGCCTCCTCAAAAGCCCGGACGATGCTTTCGATGCCGTGCATGACGTCTTTGCTCGGGTCATCGACCGGGGAATCGAGCTGGAGGATGACTCGCGCTTACTTTCCTATCTTGCCTCCGCGGTCCGCCGCCGGGCCTATGACTTCCTATCCGCCCGGAAAAGGATCGAGCCGGATGCCGAAATCGAAAACCTCCCTTCCTTTGATTCCGGCAATCCGTATTTTGCCTCTCTTTGCCCGGGGCTCAGCCCCAAAGAGACGGCCGTCCTCCTCTTGCATCTATCCTTCGGCTTCTCCTTCCGGGAGATTGCCGAGCTGACCTCCCTTCCTCGTTCGTCCTTGCACGACGTCTATGCCTCGGCCCTAACCAAGGCCCGGAAAAACATAGGAGATATTGGCGATGAAACCCAATCTTAAGAACCATTTGGAAGCGAAAATGACGTCTTTGACCCCCGTCGATCGTGCCTTTTTCGACCTGCCTTACGAGGGAGGGAAGAAAGGAATGGCCTTTGGCCGGGCCGGGAAGCTGGCCTTTGGCGGCGGGCTTCTTGCCGGAGCCATGGTCCTCGCGATTTCCCTTTTGGCCCTGACTCCTTGGCCGAGCGCCCCTTTCGTCGAGGAAAGCCAGCTGAGCTTCCCGACCTACCGTTCAAGGGCCGAGGTTGATAGGGGCGTCCCGGCCTACGAGACGTTCGTACGGCGTTTCGTGCCGGCCCTCTTTTCGAACCTTGGGCATGAGCGATCGGTTTCCGTTTCCCTCCCCGATCTCTTCGTCTCCGTTTCCCTTTCGGCCTACTTGTCGGGAGGCGTTATCGAAAGCGAATTCCTTTCCTATGTCGGGCTTTCGGACGAGGAAGAGCTATTGGAGGCCTCCTCAAGCGTCTTCCGGATGCTCGGGAACCTCGAGGAGAAGAGCGATGTTCTTTCCGGGGGGCTCCTTCTTTCCTCCCTCTTCCTCGATCCCGTTTACGAGCTTCGTGACGACGAGGAGATGGACGAGCTCCTCCAAGAGGTTGCCGATGCTTTTGGGACCGCCCTGTTCTACCGCTCGCCCAGCGCTTCGGTCCTCAACGAATACCTTCGTTCCATCGCCCCGCGGGGGGCATCCCTCCCGAAAGTTCAGCTCGACGAAACCCTCGACTGCCTGGTCGCCTCGACCTACATCGGGAATTTCTTCTACCTCCCGGAGAAGGCTTCCAGCCACAAGGCGGCCTACGATGCCGGCGAGCGGATGACCTACCATCTCGCCGGTAGCCAAAAAGAGGTCCCCTATATCGAGGAGACCCTCCGCAATGACCCCTACCTCGGCTCGCTTCCGGGCGCCGCTGTCCCCTTCGAGGGAATCAACATCGACGTCGGGTCTCTTGCCAGTCTATCCTGCTTCAAAACAATTGACGAAAACGGGAGTCCTTTTGCCTTGATTTCCGATATCCTAGGCGGGAATTACGAGGAAAAATACTCGGACTTCCCTTTTATGGACAATGTCTTCTATGGCTACTACCTGACGGTCAAGGTGCCTTATTTCAAGGACGAAACGGACGTCGATTTTTCCTCTACCCTCCATCAGGAGATGCCCTCTTTTAGGGAAGAGGGGGCCTTTCTTAAGAAGATCCTGGCCGCGGATAGCCCCAAGGCGACCTTTGCTTCCTCCCGTCAGCAGCTTCGCCTCTCTTATGACTATTCGGGCTTCAGCGTCGCTTCCTTGTCCTATCTCGGCGGGGCGACCGCGACGGCACCTTCGCCGGTCAGGAAGGATCTCTTCTTCGACCGCCCCTTCGCCTACGTTCTCTATGAAGGCGACAGCTACGAACTCCCGATTGTCGTCGGGTGCATCGTCGACCCGTCTTATTGAGGTGGAGTATGGCACAAGAAGGAAAAACGGCAACGATTGATCTCTTGGCGGCAAAGGACTTGTCTCTTCGTAGCGGCATCAGGCGGAGGAAACTGCTCGCCTGGCTTCGGGGGAAAGGAAAACTATCGGCCTACGAGGAAAAAGCCCTCCGGGGAGCCAAGGAGGGGCGGGACTACGCCCCTCTGGCCCTGAAGAAGGTCATCTTCCCGCTCCTTTGCATCGTCCTTTTCTCTCTCCCCCTCTTCCTAGGAAGCATTCTTTCTTGGGCCGGGAGTTCATTTTGGCCGATGATGGGGCTCGACACCGGCCTTCGGGACTTGATATGCGAAATTATCCTTTTGTCATATTTGGCGTATGGTGGCTGGGCGGAAATAAAA
>CASFWS010000032.1 GCA_949298295.1 uncultured Bacillota bacterium
AAGCATCTCCGCCCCGGGGGCAAGGGGAAATCCGACCGCGCTTCCCTATCTTCTTCCGGCATCGCCTATCTTCTCGGGAAGGAACGGAAAATCCCTCGGAAAGCCCTTTTCGGCGAGAAGGCCAACGCCCTCTACAAAGGGGAGGCCGGGGTCTACAACTCGGCCGACGAATGCTATGTCGCCGCCCGCCTCTTCAAGGACGGGAACTACCGTTCCCTCATTTCGGTCTGCTCCCCGAACCAGCTCCTCCGGAAGGAGTTCTTCTACCTCGAGCAGGAACTCCTCCCGACGATGGTCCCCGTCCCCTACGAGCGGGCCTATCACGCCGATTTCGTCGACGAGGCTTTCCTTTCCCTCCTTCCGACCTTGCTTTCCGACCACGACTGGCAAGACCCTTCCGGGGAGGCCTACCGAGTCTCCCGGGAACGAAGGATGCCGGGATTCAAGAAGGAATGAGGGGGAGCGCCTTCCTTATCGTCCCCTTTGGATGTAAACTTCCGCTTGCGAATGGATAGAAACATGAAAAGACAAATGGTCCTTGCGGCCGCTTTCGGCCTGCTTCTTGCCTCTTGCGGCCCCAATGCCGCCTCTTCGGGGTCCTCTTCCCTTTCTTCCTTGACCGATGGAAGCTCGGAGGAGAGCTCCCTTTCCGTTCCGGGATCCTCCTCTTCGGAGTCTTCTTCCTCCTCTGCGGTCCTCGAACCGGTGCTTGCTACCTGCCGGATCACCTTCGGGACTCTTTCCGATAGCCAGGTAAGTAGCATCGTCGGCCCCTCTTCCTACCTCCAAAGCGGGGAAGCCATCGTTTCCTCCTTGAGCGGGACCCATGCCTATGCTCCCGACACGGCCGGAGAGAACGCCCTTCGCCTCGGAAGCAGCAAGAACGCCGGGGAACTAACCCTCGAGCTTTCCTCTTCCTACGTTCTCGAGGGAATCGACGTCTATTGCTACCAGTACGGAACCGACTCCTCGAGCCTTGGGCTGAAGCTCGACGGGGAAGTATATGCCGCCCCCTCTTCAATCGACTGGACGAATGTCCCGACCCTCGGCTCCGAGGACGGGGAGAACGCCCTTTCCTTCGAGGGCCTATCGGACGAAGGGGAAGTCTCTTCCCTCTCTTTCTACAACGAAAATGGCCGCGAGCGCGTCAATGTCTGCGAAATCGCCATTTCGTTTTATCTTGAAGGCGCTCCCTCGGGCGGGGATTCCTCCTCTTCGAGCGAGCCGCCGGCCCCGCCCTCTTCGGAAGAGAGTTCCGAGAGTTTCCCCGTGGGCCCCGGAAACGGGGACCTCGAGGATGAGCTCGCCGCCCTTCCTTCTACCGTCCGTTCCTATTACGCCTCGGCCGACCTTTCGAGGAGCGGGGCGAGCCTGAAGTCCGAATTCACCTCGATCATCCGTTCCCATACCGACGTCGGCTATGGCGGCCTTTGGGATGTCTACGAGGATAGCGACGACGACGGGCAGGGCAACTACTGGGACATGTATAGTAATATCAAGTACAAGATCAACAGCGACCAGTGCGGAAACTACGGCGGGGAAGGGGATTGCATCAACCGCGAGCACACCATCCCCCAAAGCGTTTTCAACGAGCGCTCGCCGATGAAATCTGATGCCCATCAGGTCATCCCGACCGACGGCTACGTAAACAACCGCCGGGGCAATAATCCCTTCGGCGAGGTCGGCTCGGCCACCTATACCTCGGGGAACGGCTCGAAGCTCGGTTCTTGCTCCTACCCCGGCTACTCGGGCACCGTCTTCGAACCGATCGACGAATACAAAGGCGACTTCGCGAGGATCCATTTCTATTTCGTGACCTGCTATGCAAACGAGATGAAAAGCGGGTGGGGTTCCTATGCTGCCTTCAACTATTCTTCTTCCCTCGGGCTTTCGAACTGGGCCCGGGAAATGCTCCTTTCCTGGGCCGAGGAAGACCCGGTCTCGGAAAAGGAAATCGTCCGTAACGACGCCGTCTACTCCCACCAGCGTAACCGCAATCCCTACGTCGACTTCCCCTCGCTAGCCGAGGCCGTCTTCGCCTAAGGACCCGAGCCATGCCTACTTCGAACCCCGTTAAGGACCGCAAAACCTTCCTCTTCGGATCGGTTTTGGCGGCCTTCTCCCTCCTTGTGGGATGCTTTGCCCTTACCCTTCCCGGGGCCGAGCCCCTCCGCGGCGAGGAGCTTCTTAAGGTTCAATGCGCGGACATCGTCTTCGGGACCGGCAAATACACGGAGAGCGCTACCCCGAAGCTCGAGTCGCTCGAGCACTCGGGAATCGCCCTCTCCGGGATCGAGTCCTCCTCTTGCTATTACAAGCCGGGGGAGGGCGGCCTCCGCCTCGGAAGCAGCAAGAGCCCGGGAAGCATCACTTTCATCTTCGACGAAACCTACCGCGTGAGCAAGGCCCGGGTGTATTGCTACCGCTACGATGAGAGCGGAAGCGCCTCCTTTGCCGCCTATACCGACGTAAGCGGGACTCCCGACTACCAGACCGTCGATTGGTCGACCGTCCCTGCGATCGACGGAAGCGACGACCCGAACTGCCTGTATTTCCTCGACCTCGACGGGGACGGGCTTTCGGCGACTTCCCTAACCATCGCCCAGGAAAGGACGGGCCGGGTAATGGTCTGCAAGATCGTCCTCACCCTCCTTGTCGGGAGCGGCGGGAACGAGCCTTCCACCTCTTCTTCCTCCTCGTCCTCGGGTTTCCCTTCGGGCGAAGGTTCTTCTCTTGAGGAGGAATTCCTTTCCTTGGCCCCTGCGACCCAGGAGTATTACTCGGAGGTCCCACTTGGCCTTTCCGGGAGCGAGCTGAAGAGCTCCTTCGCCGCGACGATCGCCGACCCTGCGGCCGTCAGCTACAACCGCCTGATGGATGTCTACGAGGAAAGCGACGTCGACCCGGAAGGCTATCTCTACGACATCCATAGCGACGATTTCCGCCACCGGCCCTCGGAAGGCTGGTCGGGGAACAATGCCAAGGAGGGGGACGGCCTCAACCGTGAGCATGTCATCCCGAAATCCTATTTCGACTCGGGGTCCCCGATGTACTCGGATGCCTTTAGCGTCGTCCCGGCCGATGGCTATAGCAACCTCCGGCGGAGCAACTACCCGTATGGTGAAGTCGCTACGGCGACCTACGAGACGAGCAACGGCTCCAAGCTTGGGAGCAACGTCTACCCGGGTTATTCGGGGACCGTCTTCGAGGTCGGCGACGAGTGGAAGGGCGACATTGCCCGCATCCATTTCTACTTCGTGACCTGCTACGAAGCCGAGATGGGGTCCTCGGGCTGGAAGGAATATGCCCTCTTCGACTATTCCTCACCCCTTGGCCTCAGCTCCTGGGCGACGGCCATGTTCCTCGAATGGGCCGAGGAAGACCCGGTTTCAGAGCGGGAAAGGGAACGGAACGATGCCGTCTATTCCTTCCAAGGGAACCGCAATCCCTATGTCGACTTTCCATCCTTGGCCGAGACCGTCTTCTCGTGATTTGAGGCATTGACCTTTGACGTCCCCGGGCCATTTGAAGAAGTTAGGTCTGGGATGACATCAGAAGGAAAAGACCGACTTTCGTCCCCAATTTGGCGAATTGAACATTTGTTAACATTACAATTGTTGAAATTCTAATCGGATTGTCCTATTTTTACGTTCGGAAGTTGTAATTAACCACTCTAAGGAGGCAAGTCATGATTTTCAAAAGAGCAGCAATTCTTCTTTCGTTGGTCGCTGGCAGCGGTCTTGTCATCGCTTCGTCCCTTGCCCCGGTTTGGGGGGGTGCCTCTATTGTCAAGGCCGCCGATATTACGGTGGATGCCGATTCCTCGAGGAACCCGACTTACCAGACAACGAGAGTCTTCGTTCACAATTCATACGCCGGCAATTGGCAATCGGGCGGCGCTAAGACGGGCATTCGTACTTGGGACTCAGCAGGAAACGGAACGATTTACGACACCAACTGGGTTAATGCCGGGACCGAAGAGCAACAAGTCTGGATTGGGTATGCCGACGTCGGAATTTCGGACATCGCTGGGGCCCAGCTTATGAGGCTTAACCCGAACGATATTACTAACATATGGGATTACGGACCGAATTTTGATGGTGTCTCGGGCGCCTGGTCGTCGCGTATTTATTCTTTGAGCGAATATGGTACGAGCTGGAGCTATCAAGACTTGGATTTGAACTATGTCTCCCCCGATTTCGCAGCCATTCTCCTTGAAGGCTATAGCGTCTGTCTCGCGAGCGAAGTCAACGGCTTCCTGGCCTACCCGACGCTCGAGGAGAAATTCTTCAGCAAGATGGACGAGGCGGCCTTGGCTGCGCCCTTGACCGACGAATATTCCTATTCGGATTACGTGGATAACGGAAGCGCGTATGGCGAGAGCGTTTCCAAGGGCGACGGGAGTTACACCGTCGGCGACAAGATCGCCCAGATGAAAGCCAATTACGAAGCCTATCAGGCGGAAACGTCGGCTCAGGCCGCTGCCTTGATCGGCAATGAAAACCAAAACTATTTGGCTGCCGGTGCCGTATCCTTGGTAGCCTTGGCTGCATCCGTTGCTGGATTGACGTTCATTCATCGCCGGAAAAAGCAATCAGCTTAAAACCAAATATCTTAGAAAAGGAGCCGTTCAGGTTCCGTTAATCGGTTTCTGCGTTTTGAGATTCGCAAATTCTTTGAAAAAGCCATATAAAGCGTTTTGATGCTGCGGTTGTCTCTGGATGTGAATATCAAAAAATCGTGGTCCCTTTTGATTTACATTGTTTTATGAAAGCCCTTTCAATAGAATTAGCGCATAAAGGAGAAAACATGAAAGTTTCTAAGTTTGGTTTACTTGTCGCCCTTGGCTTCATGGCTGGCGCGGCAGCTTTCACGATGGGGAAGGGGATTGAGGTGGCCGCCGCGGACGAAACCTCCACGGATACCGTCACGATCGACCTGAACATTAAAGGCGACTCGGTCGCTAGTCTTCTCGAAGAAGGCGATGAGCTTCACCTATATTATTGGGGATCGGGCATTACTGAAGGACCAGCTTGGCCCGGCGTCTCGGCCGAAGGCTCGATTGACACATCCGATGCGTCATGCTGGAAAGTAACCCTTCCGGCCGGTGCCTCCTATTTCCTCATCAATGACGGTGGCCAAGGCAATCAGACGCAGGACATCAGGCTTTTCGATGACTTCTTGGGCGGCCGTAGGCTAGTAGACGGCGTCACTCCGACTTATTGGCTTGACGGAACGGTCGACTGGGAGGGAACCGACAAAGGGAAAATTCGGGCCTATTTGGATTTGAAACGCGAATATTCCTACTCTCCCGATTATTTCCGCTACTGGCTTGACCGCAACGGGCAGGAAGCGGGGACCTCTTTCCTCGTTTATGGCCTTGGTACGGATGAGGAAACAATGGTTCCTGCTTCGGGATATGCGGCAATTGGCGATCCTGGATCTTCGGAGTACTGGGCCTATTTTGACGTTCCGGTCGAGGCCATCGGCACGGAATATAGCATTCGCTTCAGCGGCGACGATAGGATGAATGAACCGGCGGCTAATTGCTGCGAAACCAACCAATTGACCATGACGAGCGATACGATCCACAAGATTCACAGGATAAGTTGGGGCGCCGAGGCTCCTTGGCCTATCCAGGTGAGCGAAGGAACTCTTTCGGAATACGAAATCAGCGCTAGTTTCTTCGGGAATTATGTTCTAACCAGCTATTTCACTTGCCTTCCTAGCGAGGTGAATGGATATTTGGCCGCTTCCGAACTCCGCGCTAATTGGATTACTCCCGACGATACTACCTGGTATATCCATAATGAGTTGTCCACCGTAACCATCGACGATTATGCCGTCGCTTCATCCGGCGTCGAAGATTACTATGATTATTACCTAACCGCCCAAAAGGTCCCCGGTACCAATGCGCAGGAAAAAATGGATCTTATGCTGAGTCTCGAGACGCTTCACGGGACCAGTTCCGACGCTTCCGTTACCGCCTTCTTCTCCGAACCGGGGAACGTGGCCGGGGTTGCCGCCGGGGCCCTCGTCCTCCTCTCCCTTGCCGGCTTCTCCCTCTTCTTCCTCCTCCGCCGGAAGAAGCATTCCGCCTAAGGGAACCAAATACAAAAGAAAGGGCGCCTCCTTCCGGGGGCGCCCTCTTTCTTATCCTTACTTGCCTTGGAGAGCGGCTTCCTTGGCCCACTTCTTATGGGCGTCGAACTTCTTCCGCTCGGCGGTATTGAGGATCTTCTTCCGCATCCGGATGGCATGCGGGGTGATCTCGACGAGCTCGTCGCTGTCGATGTAGTCGAGGCAGGCCTCGAGCGACATCTTCCGCGGGGTCTTGAGGACGACCCCTTGCTCCTTGGTGGAACTACGGATGTTGTTCATCGGCTTGGTCTCGGTGCAGTTGACCGCGAGATCGTTGGGGTAGCGGTGCTCCCCGACGACCATCCCCTCGTAGCAGGTCTCGCCCGGGGCGATGAACATCGTCCCGTGCTCCTCGACCTTCTCGAGAGCGTAGCCCGTCGCCTCGCCCTTGGCCACCGAGACGAGGACCCCGAGGGGCCGCTCGCCGAAGCTTTGGACGGACATAGGCCGATACTCCTTGTAAACGTGGTTGATGATGCCATAGCCCTTCGTGAGGGTCAGGAAGTTGCTCACGAAGCCGATGAGGCCGCGGGAGGGGATGACGTAGACGAGCTTGGCGGTGGTGCCGTTGTCGTCCATGTCCTTCAGCTCGGCCCCTCGGCCCGAAAGGATGGTCATCATGTCCCCGACGAATTCGCTCGGGACGTCGAGGGTGAGGTCTTCGTAAGGCTCGCACTTGACCCCGTCGATCGTCTTGACGATGACTTCCGGCTTGCTCACCTCGAGCTCATAGCCTTCCCGCCGCATCGTCTCGATGAGGACGCCGAGATGGAGCTCGCCCCGGCCGGAGACGATCCAGCCCTCCTTGTTCTCGAGGCGGCGGTAGCGGAGGGAGACGTCGCGCTGGGTCTCGGCGAAGAGGCGTTCCTCGATGACCCGGGCGGTGACGAGCTTCCCGTCTTGCCCCCGGAGGGGCGAGGAGTTCGTCCCGAACTCCATCTGGAGGGTCGGCTCGTCGACCCTTAGCGGCGGGAGGAGATCCATCTTCCCGGCTTCGTTCACGGTGTTCGAGACCTCGATTTCCGGGTAGCCGGCGACGCCGCAGATGTCGCCGGAGAGGGCTTCCTCGACCTCGACCCGGTTCATGCCTTCGAAGGAATAGAGTTTCATGACCTTGAAGTCCTTGCGTTTGTTGCCGCTATCGTCGTAGCAGGAGACGTTCTCTCCGAGCTTGATACTGCCTTTCCGGACGGTGCCGATGGCAATCCGGGCGACGAAGTCGTTGTAGTCGAGGAGGGCGCACTGGAAGGCCAAGGGGGAAGAAGGCTCGCATTGGGGAGCCGGGATTTCCTTCACGATGGTATCGAGAAGTGCCTTCATGCCCTTCTCCTGGGCCGCCGGGTCGGGGGAGAGGGAAGATGTGTCGTTGAGGGCCGAGACGTAGACGACCGGGAAGTCGAGGAGAGCCTCGTCGGCCCCGAGCTCGATGAAGAGGTCGAGGGTCTCGTCGACGGCCTTTTCCGGGTCGGCGTTGGCCCGGTCGACCTTGTTGATGACGACGACCGGCTTGATGCGGTGCTCGAGGGCTTGCTTGAGGACGAAGCGGGTCTGGGGCATCGTCCCTTCGTAGGCATCGACGAGAAGAAGGCAGCCGTCGACCATCCCCATGATGCGCTCGACCTCGCCGGCGAAGTCGCTATGCCCCGGGGTATCGACGATGTTGATCCTGGTCCCCATGTAGGAGACGGACGTCGTCTTGGCAAGGATGGTGATCCCGCGCTCATGCTCGATCGGGTTGGAGTCCATGGCCCGGTCGCGGATGGCTTCGTTGCTCCGGAAAGCCCCGGTTTCCTTGAGGAGAGCGTTGACGAGAGTCGTCTTCCCGTGGTCGACGTGCGCGATGATCGCAATGTTCCTGATATCCATCGGAAAACCTCCCGTTTTGGTGCGGCTTATCTTAGAGCCGGAGCGGGGAAAGGACAACCCGGGGCCGGCAAGAAACCCCTTACTTTAGTAAGAAGGCCGAACATTCCGTTTGACATTTGTAACTTTCCAACGTATAAAAGGGGTGCTGAAAGGGCTTTCAGGGTTGGGAGGGTCTCCCATTCCCCTGGCGGCCCTCGTCCCGCCCTCTTGTCTAGAGGAGGGCCGGAAAGCACCTGACGAGAATCCCCTCTTGGGCTCTAGCTAGGCCCGATGCCGGGGATTCCCCGTCATCTTTTTTTGTTTGTCCTTCCCTCAAGGGAAAGAAAGCTTTGACGGGCGGGGGTTTCTTAGGTAAACTACCGGGCGGACCAAGCGAAGCGGAAGCCACCTCTTCTTGACCCCGCCTCAGCTTCGGTTGTCGAAAAAAAGAAAGAAAGGAGAGAACACGTGGCACTCAGCAAGCAAGAAGTGAACCTCGCCGTCCAGAAGTACGGGAAGAACGCCGCGGACACCGGCTCGACCGAAGTCCAGATCGCCCTTCTCACCGACCGGATCGCCGATCTCACCGCCCACCTCAAGAAAAACCACGGGGATGCCTGCGCCCGGCGCAGCCTTCTCATCCTCGTCGGCAAGCGGCACAGCCTTCTCGGCTACCTCGCTTCCCACGACCGGGAAGCCTACGAGAAGCTCATCGCCTCCCTCGGGCTCCGGAAGTAAGCATAGGCAAGCGAAAGCGGGACGCGTTCCCGCTTTTTCTTTTGCCCATAAGCCAGGGACGATGTTGACATATTCCGGCAGGGGAGCATAACGTAAAGGCAATCGAGGAGCGAAGATGCGAAAGGGAATTGGCTTTGGCGGAACTCTCGGCGGCCTAGTAGCCGCCTTGGCTTTGAGCCTTTTTTCCTTCGCCCTGAATGGATGCACCCCCTCCGATAGCCCCTTTCCCTCCCCCGACGGCTCCGACCTCGTCGGGGCCTTCGCCGCGGAGGCGTGGGACGCGGCCGCTCCCCACTTCGAGGGGCTTTCCCAATTCGAGGGCGACCCCTTCCGGGAGGAGGAATACCCCTTCGAGGGTGACCCGGAGGCTGCCGAGGGCTTCCTCGGTTGCATCTCGCCTGATGGGGACCCCGCCGCCCGCTACCCAGAGGGCGAGCCCTGCCCCGAGCTCGGCGACATACTGATCCACGGCGGCGCCCACCAGAAGATCAGGGTGTCCCCCGAGGCCGCCTTCGCCCCGGCGATGGGCTTCCGCGGCCGCGAGGTCGACTGCCTCT
>CASFWS010000033.1 GCA_949298295.1 uncultured Bacillota bacterium
GTACCTCCCTTCGAACTCCATCCATTCGGCCCCGTCGGTCGCCGGCGGCCTTACCAACGTCGCCGAAGCCGTCGCCGACTTCCCCTTCGTCGAGATGGAATCGCGGACCAACCGCTCGATCAGCTTCTACCAAGACGGGTCCTATTCCCTTCCTTACGGCGGGCAGACCCTTTCGGGCACCTACGACGAGGCCAACGGCGTTTCCTACCTCCTCATCGGGACGAGCCGCGGGCTTGTCTACCCTGACACTACGACGGTCGACTCCTTCCGCGAGGAAGCCATCGCCCTCTACCAAAGCGATTACGACGCCTGCTACGCCAATTACGCAATCATGCGTTCCCTGGCTCTAGATGAGCTTTCGGGGGTAGGCAAGGACGACTTTGCCGAGTATCGGCTCGAAGTGGCCGACATTACCTCGACCGTCGGCTATCACCTCACGGTGAAAAAGGACGGGGATAACGGGTCCTACCGTTCCCTTGAGCTGAACATCACGATGGACTTCATCGACGGGGAAGACGCCTACGCGATCACCGACTACAGCTACCGCCTGACCGATGTCTCGGTCGACGCGACCGGCACCTCGCGGACGGCTTATTACGTCAACGAATTCAAGTTCGGCTCGGCCAACGACATGGGCAACTTCGCCTGGTCGATGTCCTCTTACACCCTCTCGGTCGTCGATAACGGCCTCGACGGCGTCCTCCCCGACGACGTCATCGAAGAAAGGGGCGCATGAAAGCCCCGCGCTTGACGACCGTCAAAAAAGCCCTCCAATCCCTTCGCGCCTCGAAGGCCAAATACGTTTCGCTTGATGGCCTCGCGCATCTCCTCGGCGTCTATCCCGATGTCCTCGGGGAAGAACTGGCCTATTTCGCTCCCTCGATCCTCCTCGACCCTACTTTCAACGTCCGTTCGATCGAGCCCTACCTTTCCGCCTATATATCGGAGCGGTCCTCGACGCGGAAAGCCAAGGTGGCGAGCCAAAAGGAGGCCGACGCCTACGATAGCGTCGCTGCCTTCGTCTACGGGCGGATGACGAGCGCCGGCGGCCTCGTCGATCCCTCGATCCGTCTCGATGACCACGACCTCCGCCTTCTTATGAAAATCGTCAAGAAAGAGCGGGAGCGCCTCAAGAAGAAAACACGTTAGGCCTCATGGAGGCCTTTTCTTTTTCGGCCTCTTGGTTAGTTAAAGGCAACCCAATTTGTCCCTTAGCCCCTATGGGGCTAGAAAAGCGTTTATCTCATTGCCTCGCCCTTTTTCGGGCCCTATACTAACCCCGGACAGGAGTTTTCAGAACCAAGAAATGAGCGAAATCAAGAAAACCATGAAGTCCGTCGACGGGAACACCGCGGCGGCGATGGAAAGCTACCTCTTCACCGAGGTGGCCGCCATCTATCCGATCACTCCGAGCTCGCCGATGGCCGAGCTCGTCGACGTGATGGCCTCGAAAGGGGACGAGAATTTCTTCGGCGCCCCGGTCAAGGTCGTCGAGATGCAATCCGAGGCCGGCGCCTCGGGCGCCGTCCACGGCGCTCTTCAGGGCGGAGCCCTTGCGGCGACCTACACGGCGAGCCAAGGCCTCCTCCTCATGATCCCGAACATCTACAAGTGGGTGGGCGAGCTCCTCCCGGCCGTCCTCCACGTCTCGGCCCGGAGCCTTGCGACCCGTGCCCTTTCGATTTTCGGCGACCAGGCCGACATCTACGCCTGCCGCCAGACCGGCGTCACGATGATTTGCTCCAATAGCGTCCAGGAAATCGCCGATTTGGCCCCGGTCGCCCACCTCGTGGCCATCGAGAGCTCGACCCCGGTCATGCATTTCTTCGACGGCTTCCGGACCTCCCACGAAGTCCAGAACGTCGAGTTCATCGACCCGGCGGAGTGGAAGAAGCTCCTCCCGATGGACAAGGTCGAGGCTTTCCGCTCCCGGGCCCTCAATCCTCACACCCACGCGGTGACCCGCGGCGGCGCCGAGAACGACGACATCTACTTCCAGGCCCGCGAGGCCCAAAACGCCCACTTCGAGGACGTCCTCAAGACGGCCGTCAAGTACTTCAAGGAAGCGAGCCGCCTCACCGGGCGCGAATACGCTCCCTTCGTCTACTACGGCGCCAAGGACGCCACGAAGGTCATACTCGCCATGGGTTCGGTTTGCGAAACGGCGGGCGAGGTGGTGGACGAGCTCAATAAGCGCGGGGAGAAGGTCGGCCTCGTCAAGGTTCACCTCTATCGCCCCTTCGCGGCCGAATTGCTGAGCAAGGCCATCCCCGGAAGCGTCAAGAAGATCGCCGTCCTCGACCGGACGAAGGAAAACGGCTCGGAAGGCGAGCCGCTCTACCTCGACGTCGTGAGCGCTCTTTCCCGGATGGGACGCCGCTTCGACCTCATTATCGGCGGGCGCTATGGCCTTTCGAGCAAGGACACCCAGCCCAAGCACGTCAAGAGCGTCTATGACTTCCTTGATTCCGCGAAGCCCTTCCACGGCTTCACCGTCGGCATCGTCGACGACTTGACCCATCGCTCGATCCCGGTCGACGAGAGCTTCGTCATCGACCACGACTACACCTCCTGCCTCTTCTACGGCCTTGGTAGCGACGGCACCGTCTCGGCCAACAAGTCCTCGGTCAAGATCATCGGCGACGCGACCGGCCAATACGCCCAGGCCTATTTCCAATACGATTCCCGGAAGGCCGGCGGCACGACGAGGAGCCATCTCCGCTTCGGCAAGAGCCCGATCCATAGCGAGTACTACGTCAAGAACGCCGACTTCATCTCCTGTTCCCTCGATACCTACATCTTCCGCTACGACATGGTGAGCAACCTCAAGGACGGCGGCACCTTCCTCCTCAATACCGACATGGACGACGCGACCCTCGTGAAGTCGATGCCGAACCGGATGAAGCACCTCCTTGCCGCTAAGCACGCCCGCTTCTACGTCATCGACGCCAACAAGCTGGCGGCCGAATGCCACATGGGACGCCACACCAACACGACCCTCCAGGCGGCCTTCTTCAAGCTCTCGCCGAAGATCATGCCCTACGAAGAGGCCGAGAAGTGGATGAAGAAGTTCGCCGAGAAGTCCTATGCCAAGAAGGGCATGGACATCGTGAAGAACAACTGGGATGCCATCGACGCCGGCCCCAAGGGCCTCCGCGAGGTCAAGGTCGATCCCGAGTGGATCAAGCTCCCCTTCGCCAAGGAAGCGCCGGCCGATACCGGGGACACCTATTACGACGAATACGTTTCCGTCATCGACCGCCTCGACGGCGACGAGCTCCCGACGAGCGCCTTCGCCAAGCATGATCTCCTCGACGGGACGATGGAACCCAACATCACCTTCCGCGGGAAGCGGGCCATCGCCGACCGGGTGCCGCAGTGGAACCCGAGCGCCTGCATCGAGTGCAATACCTGCGCCTTCGTCTGTCCCCACGCGACGATCCGTCCCTACCTCATCAGCGAAGAGGAACTCCAGGACGCCCCGGAAGTCGTAAAGGACGGCCTGAAGCCGGTCATCGGCTCCCCGAAGGCCGCCCACCTCAAGTTCCGCATCCAGGTCGCGACGATGAACTGCGTCGGCTGCGGCCTCTGCGTCAACGAGTGTATGGCCAACAAGGCCCAGTTCAACCTCGCCAAGAAGACCGGCAAGCCGGTCGACGAGAGCAAACTCGCCCTCACGATGGTCGAGGCCAAGAGCCAGAACGAGCAGCAGGAAGGGGCCGATTACCTCTACAAACACTGCACGGCCAAGACCGAGTACTTCCCCCTCACGACGATGAAGGGGGTCGGCTTCCTCCGCCCCTACATGGAGGTCTCGGGCGCCTGCGCCGGCTGCGGCGAAGCTCCCTATTACCGCCTCCTCTCCCAGCTTTTCGGGAAGGACATGCTCGTGGCCAACGCCACCGGCTGCTCCTCGATCTACTGCGGCTCGACTCCGCTTACCCCCTTCGTCCGCGACGAGAAGGGCGAAGGCCCGGCTTGGGCCAACTCCCTCTTCGAGGACAACGCCGAGTACGGTTTCGGGATGCGGATCGCGAGCGACTACAAGCTCTCGACGATCTGCTCGATCCTCGATAAGGCCAAGGGCGAGGACATCGAAGAAGAGCTGAAGGCGGCCATCGAAGGCTACGAAGCCCACATCAAGGACCGCGCCTATCTCCGGGAAAACGTCCCGACCCTCGTCGAACTCGTCAAGAAGAGCAAGAACGAGACGGTCAAGGGCATCCTCGCCTATGAGCGCGACCTCATCGACAAGTCGGTGTGGATCGTCGGCGGCGACGGCTGGAGCTACGACATCGGCTACGGCGGCCTCGACCACGTCCTCGCCAACGAAGCCGACGTCAACGTCATGGTCCTCGATACCGAGATCTACTCGAATACCGGCGGCCAGGCCTCCAAGAGCTCGCAGACCGGTTCCATCAACAAGTTCACGGCCTCGGGCAAGAAGGAAGCCAAGAAGAACCTCGCCCTCATGGCGATGGCTTACGGCCACGTCTATGTCGCCCAGATTGCCCTCGGGGCCAACCCGATGAAGGCCATCGAGGCCTTCAAGGAAGCCGAGAGCTACGATGGGCCTTCCCTCGTCATCTGCTACTGCCCGTGCGCCGAGCAGCACATCAAGGGAGGCCTTGTCAACTCCATCGAGGAGGAACGCAAGGCCGTCGAATGCGGCTACTTCACGACCTTCCGCTACGACCCGCGGCTGGCCAAGGAAGGCAAGAGCCCCCTCCAAATCGACTGCAAGGAGCCCGATTGGACGAAGTTCCGGGACTTCCTCATGCACGAGACGCGGTTCAGCCAGCTCCCGGTCGTCAATCCGACCCACGCCGAGGAACTCCTCTCCAAGTGCGAGGAGTACGCCAAGAAGCGCTGGGAAGCGATCAAGAAGTTCGGCGCCTAATCTCTCCCGTCATCTTGAGCCGCCCCCTCGTGGGGTGGCTTTTTTGATGTCCGTTTGGCTGCTTAGCCAAACAAATCCGAAAAAAGCAGAGGCCTTTTCCCGTTCCTTTCGGGCAAAAGAAAACCCCCGGTCAGGGGGAGGGAGGAAGGGGAGCGGTCCTTAGGATTCCTTTTCTTCTTCGAGGAGAGGAACCACGGTGCCGGGATTTCGCTTGACCTTTTTCCAGCCGGCCCGGGTCAAGATCCCGATGGAGATGCAGACGGCCCAGACGATCATGAAGGCCGGGGAAAGGAAGATGCCGGCATAATAGCCCTTGAGTGACTTGATCCCGAGGGTCTTTTTCGAAAAGAGGACGGCAAGCCAGGTCTGGAGGGCATAGCCGACATAATAGGCCCCGAGGATAAAGGCGATGAGGAAACCGAGCTCTTCAAGAGCGGCTATCGACTCGAGGGAAGAGATGAAGCTGCCCATGAATTCGGGCCCGAAGGCGTTTACGAGGTGGATGATGATGTAATAGATGTAGTAGCTTGGGAACCAAACGCAGCAAACGAGGGCGACGGGGATGAAGAAGACCTGCATGAAGAGGTCGATGAAGGAAAAGCGCCCGGTCTTGAAGAAGTGGCCAAGGAAACCCCAACCTTTCTTCCAGAAGATGGAATTGAGGCCGTGGCCCATCCGGGTGAGGCGGGCATAGTTGTCCTTGAAGGAGGAAGGCTGGTCCTCGTAGAGGATGGCATCGGCCACGTAATGGATCCGGTAGCCATCCATCATCCGCTTGAAGGTGAACTCGACGTCCTCGCTCGTCTCGAAGCAATCCCAGCCGCCGATTTTGGAAAGGACTTCCATCGAACAGGCGAGGCCGGCGCTCGTGAGCATCGAATCGAGGTGGGCCCGTTCCCGAAAGTTGCAGGCAATCCTAGAGTCCCTGATGTAATAGGTGCCCGAGACCTTCGTCCAGGCGTTTTGCTTGAGGTTGCTGCTCGCCTCGAAGCCGCGGGCGATCTTGACCCCGGCCTCGAAGGCGTCGTTCATCCGGGAAAGGTAGTCGGGGTGGGGGAGGTTGTCGGCGTCGAAGCGGACCATGATGTCGTAATCTCCGCGCCTTAGCAGTTCCTCGATGCCGCGGGCCATCGGATAGGCAACCTTGGCGTGGCGGGGATCCTTGTCCTCGAGGACGATGACCTCGGCCCCGGCCTTTTTTGCTACCTCGGCCGTTTGGTCGGTACAGTTATGGGCAATGACGAAGAGGTCATAGGCTTCCTTTGGGTAATGGAGCTCGTTCATGATGTGGCTGACCGTTCTCCCGATGACGTCTTCCTCGTTTCGCGCGGCGATGATGATGCCGAACTTGCGGATGGACTTGGCCTTGGGGAAATGCTTGGGCTTCAGCCAGAAGAAGAGGATATAGATGACTTGGAAGACGAAGCCGATCGAGGCTACGCCGATGAAGAAATAATTGATTCCTTCGAGAACGCGGTAAAGGATTTCCATATCTGAGGACAATATTATCAAAGGGCGGAAGCCCTTCAAAGCGCGGTTTCGCCCCTTTTGCCAAGCCTATTAGAGGCCTTCGGCGGCCTCTTGGCGGAGGGTTTACTGGCGATAAGAGAAAAACCCCGGCAAAACCCCTTTCTTTTCTTCTTAATTCGGCTTTTGGGTGGCAAGGCAAGGAAAAACCTCCCCGAAGGGAGGCGATTTCCGCTGGTCGGAACGACGAGATTCGAACTCGCGACCCCTACCACCCCAAGGTAGTGCACTACCAAGCTGTGCTACGTCCCGGCCCGACTATTATAGCCATTTGCTTTCCCTATGCTAGTCTTTGTTCCCTTTGGCCGAGGAAGCCCTTTCCCGATGCGCCTTCCCCCAACGGGGAAGGGCGGTGCGTTATAATCGCCCTGTATGGATGAGATTGACACCAAGCGCTATATCGTCGTCGAAGGGGCGAGGGAAAATAACCTCAAGAACGTTTCCCTTACCATCCCCAAGGACACCTTGACCGTCTTCACGGGCCTTTCGGGATCGGGGAAGTCGACCCTTGCCTTCGACACCATCTACGCCGAGGGCCAGCGGCGTTACGTCGAGAGCCTTTCCCCCTATGCCCGGCAGTTTCTTGGCGGGGTCGACAAGCCGGACGTCGATAGCATCGAAGGCCTTTCCCCGGCCATCTCGATCGACCAGAAGACGACATCGCACAACCCCCGGTCGACGGTTGGGACGGTGACGGAAATCTACGACTTCCTCCGCCTTCTTTTCGCCCGAGTCGGTGTTCCCTATTGCCCCCAGCATCACGTTCCGATCACGGCCATTACCCCCGTGGAGATGGCTAAAGCGGTCCTTTCTTATCCTTCCGGAAGCAAAATCGTCCTTTCCGCCCCGGTCGTGAAGCACGAGAAAGGGACCCATAAGGATGTCATCGAGGCCCTTCGGAGCCGGGGCTTTACCCGGGTCCGGATCGACGGGGAGGACTATCTCATCGAAGAGGTGCCCGAACTCGATAAGAACAGCCGCCACGACATCGACGTTGTCGTCGACCGCCTAGTCGTCAAGCCCGGCATCGAGTCGCGGGTGAACGAAGACGTCGAGCTCGCCCTCGACCAGTCGCACGGCTATTTGAAAATCCGCGACGAAGAAGGCAATGAACGCCTCCTTTCGAGCAAGCATTCGTGCCCGATCTGCGGCTTTTCGGTGCCTGAGCTCGAGCCGCGGCTCTTCTCCTTCAACGCCCCGCTTGGCTATTGCCCTTCCTGCAAGGGCCTCGGCATTTCCCGGAGTGTTTCCGAGGACCTTTTGGTTCCCGACAAGGGGAAAAGCATCAAAGAGGGGTGCATCCGCTTCTACAAAAACGTCGTCGGCTCGAGCAACATCGATTGGCAGAATTTCGAGTATCTCCTCGACTATTACCATGTCCGGAAGGACGTTCCCTACAAGGAACTAAGCAAGAAGGAGCGCGACGTCATCCTCTACGGGAGCGACCGCCCATTGCCCCGGACGATCGTCTCCAGCGGCGGGAATACCATGCACCCGGTTGGCCGCATCGAGGGAGTCAAGGAAAGAATCGAGCGCCTTTACCTCGAGACGAAGAGCAAGTGGATGCTCGAATACTATGAGTCCTTCATGAAGGACGACGTCTGCCCGAAGTGCCACGGGGCCCGCCTCAACGAAGAGGCCCTTTCGGTCTATGTCGCCGGGAAGAACATCAAGGAAGTTACCGACTTAACGGTCGGGGACCTCCTCTCCTACGTCGAAGAGGTGCGCTCGGGGCTTAGCGAGAACGAGCGGAAGATCGCCGAGCTCGTCTTGAAGGAAATCGAGGGCCGGGCCAAGTTCCTCCTCGACGTCGGCCTCGATTATTTGACCCTTTCCCGAATGGCCATGACCCTCTCGGGAGGCGAGGCCCAGCGCATCCGCCTCGCGACCCAGATCGGCAGCCGGCTCACCGGGGTCCTCTATGTTCTCGACGAGCCTTCGATCGGCCTCCATCAACGCGACAACGGGAAGCTCATCAAGACCCTCAAGGAAATGCGCGACCTCGGCAACACCCTCATCGTCGTCGAGCACGACGAAGAGACGATTCGGAATGCCGATTGCATCGTCGACATCGGACCCGGGGCCGGGATCCACGGCGGTGAAATCGTGGCGGTGGGAAGCGTCTCCGACATCGAAAAGTGCCCGTCATCGGTAACTGGCGACTACCTTTCGGGCCGGAAATTCATCCCGGTGCCCCGCCAGCGGCGGAAGGGAAACGGGAAGAAGCTTGTCCTCAAGGGATGCCGTTGCCACAATCTCAAGAACATCGACGTCGAATTTCCCCTCGGGAAGTTCATCGTGGTGACCGGGGTCTCGGGCTCGGGGAAGAGCTCATTGGTTAACGAGACCCTCGCGAAAGTCCTCCAAAGGGAAGTCAACGGGACCGACGTGACCCCGGGGGAATACCGCGAAATCAAAGGCAAAACCCTCGTCGATAAATTGATTGACGTTACCCAGGAGCCGATTGGCCGGACCCCGCGGAGCAACCCGGCTACCTACACCGGGGTCTTCGACGACATCCGGGCCCTTTTCGCCGAGACCCCGGAAGCCCGGGAACGCGGCTACGACAAGGGGCG
>CASFWS010000034.1 GCA_949298295.1 uncultured Bacillota bacterium
CGTAAAGGGGGCCGACATGGTTTTCATTGCCGCCGGAATGGGCAAGGGGACCGGGACCGGGGCCTCCCCGATCGTCGCCAAGTGCGCCAAGGAAGCCGGGGCCCTCACCGTTGCCATCGTCACCCGCCCCTTCGCCTTCGAAGGGCCGGTCCGGGTCGAAAACGCCGTCAAGGGGCTCAACGCCCTGAAAGACGTCGTCGACTCGGTCATCATCGTCAGCAACGACAAGCTCCTAAGGGTCGCTAGCGACGTTCCGGTCGACCAGGCCTTCGCCAAGTCCGACGGGATCCTTGCCCAGTCGGTCAAGACGATCACCGAGCTGATCCTTTATCCTTCGATGATCAACCTCGACTTCGCCGACGTGAAGACGACGCTCGAGCATAGCGGGGTCGCCCTCATCGGCTTCGGGATGGGAAGCGGCCCCAACAAAGCCGAGGAAGCGGCGGAGAACGCCGTCAATAGCGACCTCCTCGAGGCCTCGATCAGCGGGGCGAGGCGCGCCATCTGCGCCGTCACCTGCGGCTCCGGGGTCCGCTTGATGGAGGCCCAGCAGTGCGTGAAGATCATCTCCGACCTCGCCGGGAACGCCCTCGACATCAAGTTCAGCGTGAACACCAATCCCTCGCTCGGGGATTCCCTCCTCGTAAGCGTCATCGCCTCCGACTTCAAGGAAAGCTTCGACTTCACGAAGACCCCGACCTACGACGACCTCGACGCCTTCGAGGAGAAGGCCCGGGCCGAGGAAGAAAGCGTAAGGGAAAGCGACATCGCCGACGCCATCCTCCCGAACTTCCTCAAAGATACCGTTTCCTAAGCCCCGCCCCGGGGCTTTTTCTTATGCCCCACGCTTCTTCCTCTTCTAAGAAGAGGCAATCTTGGCTACAATGCATCTCGCCGAGGAAGCGGACACGACCGAGTAGCAAAGCGGAGCGAGCCCCCTGGATGAGAACGGGGCACGCGAAAGGCCATCACCGCGGAGGCTGCCGCCCGAAAGGAAGTAGGGCGACCGTTCCCAGTCGTTACCTGGAGAGTAGGGCGACGCCCCGAGCGTCGAATAGAGGTGGCACCGCGCAAACAATGCGCCCTCTAGGGGCCCTTTTTTATGCCCAAAGGAGCAAGGAAATGGATCTGAAAGCCACGCTGAGCATCGGCTCGACCTCCTTCGAGATGCGGGGAAACCTCCCGCGCAAGGAGCCGGCGATGCTTCAAAGGTGGGAGCATCTCTCCCTCTATGAGCTTTTGCAGAAGGAGCGGGCGGGAGCCGAGGAGTACGTCCTCCACGACGGGCCGCCGTACGCTAACGGTGACATCCACTGCGGACACATGCTCAACCGCCTCCTCAAGGACTTCGTCGTCCGCAGCAAGTCGATGGAAGGTTACCTCACCCCCTTCGTCCCGGGCTGGGACACCCATGGCCTCCCGATCGAAAGCAAGCTCGAGAAAAGCGGGGTGAGCCGTAAGAAGATGTCGATTCCTTCCTTCCGCGAGAAGTGCCGGGAATACGCCCTCGAGCAAGTCGAGCGGCAGAAGTCCGAGGTGAAGCGCCTCGGGGTCCTCGCCGACTTCGAGCATCCCTACCTCACCCTCGACCCCGCCTACGAGGCCGACGAGATCCGCCTTTTCGGGGAACTCGCCCTCAAGGGGCTCATCTACAAGGGGGTGAAGCCCGTCTATTGGTCTCCGGCGAGCGAAAGCGCCCTCGCCGAGGCCGAGGTCGAGTACCGCGATGTCGAGGCGCGGACCGTCTACGTCGCCTTTGCGGTGGCCGACGGGAAGGGCAAGGTGGAGGAAGGAGCATCCTTTGCCATCTGGACGACGACCCCGTGGACGATCCCGGCCGACTTGGCCGTTACCCTCAATCCGCGCTTCGTCTACGGCCTCTACGATACCGACCGCGGGGAGCTTCTTTTCCTCTCCGACCTCAAGGAGAGCCTTCAGAAGACCCTGGGCCTTAAGAAATGCGAGCTTATCAAGACCTTCAAGGGAAAGGACCTCGAGGGGATCCTCCTCCGCCATCCCCTTTACGAAAGGACCTCCCCGGTCATCCTCAACGACTACGTCACTTCCGATACCGGGACCGGATGCGTCCATACGGCCCCCGACCACGGGGTCGACGACTTCAACGCCTGCGCGCGTTACGGGATCAAGCCCTTCTGCCCGGTCGACGAGAAAGGCTATCTCCATCTCGGGGAGAATGACCCCCTCGACGGGCTTTTCTATGCCGAGGCCAACGACAAAGTCGTCGAGATGCTCGAGGCGAAGGGGCTTCTTCTCAAGGAAGAGAAGATCGTCCATAGCTATCCCCACGACTGGCGGACCCATACCCCCCTCGTCTTCCGGGCCACCCCGCAGTGGTTCTGCTCGATTTCCCCGATCAAGGACGAGCTCCTCAAGGCCGTCGAGGAGGTCAAGTGGAAGCCGGAGTGGGGGAAGCAGAAGATGGTGAACATGATCGAGGGAAGGAATGATTGGTGCATCTCCCGCCAGCGGGCCTGGGGCGTCCCCCTCCCGATCATCTACGAGGAAGACGGGACCCCGATCATCGAGCGGGCCGTCTTCGAGCATATCGCCTCGATCGTCGAGGAAAAGGGGACCAACGCCTGGTTCGAGCTTCCGGCCAAGGACCTCCTCCCGGAAGGCTATTCGAGTCCGCGTTCCCCGCACGGGGAATTCCAAAAGGAAACCGACACGATGGACGTTTGGTTCGATTCCGGCTCCTCGTGGAAGGCCGTGTTAAAGCGGCGGGGAATGAAGTGCCCCTCCGACCTCTACCTCGAGGGCAACGACCAATACCGGGGCTGGTTCAACTCCTCCCTCATCCTTTCCGTCGCGACGACCGGGAAGGCTCCCTACAAGAGCAACCTCACCCACGGCTGGGTCATGGACGAGAACTGGAAGAAGATGTCGAAAAGCTCCGGGAACGGCATCGACCCAAGCAAAGTCGCCGAGTCCCTTGGGGCCGACGTCCTCCGCCTTTATGCCGCGAGCGTCAACTACCAAAGCGACGTCCGCCTGAGTGAAGGCCTCGTCGCCGCGGCCGCGGATGGCTATCGGAAGATCCGCAACTTCTTCCGCTTCCTCCTCATGAACGCCGCCGAAGGGGACCTCGGGGAGGGGCTTTCCCTCGCCGACCGCCTCGTCCTCAACGAGCTTTACGCCCTTTCAGGGGCCGTCCGGGCCGACTATGAGGCCTTCGCCTTCCCTTCGGCCCTCATGAAGATCCTTTCTTTCGTCACCGACGTCTCGGCCTCCTACTTCGAGAGTTCGAAGGACGTCCTATACTGCGACCCGGCCTCCTCGGGCCGAAGGAAGGCGATTGCCGCCGTCTTCTACGAGACGGCCGACGTCCTCCTTCGCCTTCTTTCCCCGATTCTCCCCTTCACGATGGAGGAGGTGTATTTCGCTCTCCCCCGGAAGGAGCATAAACCCGCCCTCGCCCTCGAGACGTTCCGGGAGGTGCCCGAGCCGCGGAAGGGTCTTAGTGAGGTCGACGAGGGGCTTTCCTCCCTCCGCGAGAAGGCCAACCGGAGCCTCGAGGCTCTCCGCGCGAGCGGGAAGATCGCTTCCTTCCTCGAGGCCGAGCTCGAGCTCTACTGCGATGGGAAGCTCTACGAGGCCCTCTCGAAGGAAGACTACGATTCCCTCTCCCGCCTCTTCCTCGTCGCCGAGGTCCATCTCCGGAAGGGAAAGGAAGAGGCCCTTGCCCTCGTCCACGGGGGCGAGATCTGCGCCCGTTGCCGGAAAAAGGCCCACGACCTCCGGGACTACCACGGGGAAGAGGTGTGCTCGCGCTGCCGGGCGGCCTTGGAGGAAAAGGAATGAAGAAGGACCTCGACCCGATCGTCGGAAGCCCCGACGGGAAGGAAGGTAACGGCCTTCCCCCGGAAAAGGATAAGGACGGCCTTCCCCTCAAGGAGCGCCTCGCCCTCTTCTTCAAGGAGGGGAAGGAGTGGAAGTTTACCCCGAAAGCCTTCTTCTTTTCCTTCGCCTGGCTCGGCCTTCTCCTTTTCCTCGTCGACTTGGCTAGCAAGTGGGCCGTCCAGCTGACCCTTGCCCCGGGAAACCAAGGGGGCGAGGTCTTCGTCATTCCCGACTTCTTCTCCCTCTATCTTACCTATAACGAGGGAAGCGCCTTCGGCCTCGGGGACTCGGCCGCTTGGGCGCGGATACTCTTCATCATCATCAGCTGGATCGCTTCCATCCTCATCCCCCTTTTCCACTGGCATTACCTCCGGAAGGAAGACCCTTGGATCAACGCCGTCTTCGCCCTCTGCTTTGCCGGGGCGGCCGGAAACCTTATCGACCGGACGTTCTACTGGCCGGAGACGACCGGCTTTTCCGGGGTCATCGACTTCTTCTGCTTTTATATCAACGGCCCCGACAAGGCCCCCTTTGCCATCTTCAACGTGGCCGATGCTTGCCTCACGGTCGGGATTGCCCTTCTCCTCATCGTCTTCCTCGTCCGCTTCATCAAAGAAGAAAGGGCCAAGCATGGAAAAGCGAAAGGCGAGTGAGGAAACCCGCCTCGACGCCTTCCTTCGGAGCGAAGGCCTTGCCCCGAGCCGGGCGAAGGCCCTTTCCCTCATCGAGGCCGGGAAGGTCCTCGTCAACGGGAAGAAAGAGGAAGGCGACTACCGCCTTCGTCCCGGCGATATCGTCGAAAGCGAGCCCTATCTCGAGCCTTCGAGCGGCTTAAAGAAGGAAGACCTCCCCCTCGACGTCGTCTACGAGGACGAGGATGTCCTCGTCATCAACAAGGCGGCCGGGATGAGCGTCCACCCGGGGGCCGGGCGCGTAAGCGGGACCCTCGCGAACGCCTTAGCCTACCGTTACGAGGGGCTCCCGAATAGCGACGGGGACCGCCCGGGCATCGTCCACCGGCTCGACAAGGACACCTCGGGGCTCCTCGTCGTCGCCAAGACCGAACGGGCCTACTCTTCTCTTGTTGCCCAGCTTTCCGAGCACACTGCCCACCGGGAATACCTCGCCCTCGTGAAGGGGGAGTTCCCAAACGAAAGGGCCTATGTCGAGGCCCCGATCGGGCGCGACCCCTCCGACCGCGAGAAAATGGCCCTCGTCCGCTCGGGAAAGCCGGCCTATACCGAGATCTTCCGGGCCGAGCGCTTTGCCGGCTATACCCTCTTAAGGCTTCGCCTACGGACCGGGCGGACCCACCAGATAAGGGTCCACCTCGCCTCGATCGGCTACCCGGTCGAAGGGGATCCCGTCTACGGGAAGGGGAACCATAGCCTCTATAAGGAGGGGCAGCTCCTCCATGCCTACCACCTCGTCTTCGCCCATCCGGCAAGTGGAAAGGAGATGAGCTTCTACGCTCCTCTCCCGGAAAAGTTCAGGGCCGTTCTTTCTTACCTACGGTCCGGAGGAAAGTAGAAAAGCGTTCCTTGGCGGTTTCCTTCAGGGCCACGAGGCCCTTTTTTTCGTAGAAGAGGGAGGCGAAGCGCTCGACCTCCTTCGAGGCCCCGAGGGGGAAGTCGACCCCGTGCTTTTTTCCCATCGCCTCCATCGCCTTGAGGAAGGCGTAGCGGGCGACCATCGAGGCGGCGGCGACCGCCGGGTGCTTGCTCTCCCCCTTGACGTCGAAGATGACCCCGCGGACGGTCCCGGGGCGGCCCTCGAGGTAGGCGTAGTAGCGTTCCTTCGGGGCGAATTGGTCCTGATAGATGGCCGCCGGGGGCTCCTTCAGCTTGGCGAGGAGGACCTGGTAGGCCTTATCGTGCATCCGGGCCTTGAAGGCGTTCATGTTGACTTCGGGGCGGGCGTTCAGCTCCGCAGGGGATAGGCTTACCGCGGCATAGGGCAGGGCCCTAAGGAGCCGCGGCCCCCGTTCGAGGATCGCTTCGTCCGCGATCTGCTTGGAATCCCCGATTCCGAGGTCCCTGAGGAAGGGGAGGTCCTTTTCCTCCACGTAGCAGGCGGCGACGACGATGGGGCCGAAGAAGTCACCGGTCCCGACCTCGTCGGAGCCGATTTGGGGATAGGCGTTCGGGGCCTGAAAGAGGGTCCCGATGGAGGGGGCGTCTTCCCACCTTCGGGCCTCGGAGGCGGCCTTCGGGCCTTGTATCACCATCTTCTTCCCGCCGGCGTGGGCTTTGCGGTAGATGGTGAAGACGAAGCCGTCCCCGCGGTAGAAAGAGCCGAGAGGCCCTTCTTGAAGAAGGGACCCATAGGCCGCGCGGACCGCCTTCTCCTTTTCCTCGCTCAGGAAGATGACTAAGGTTTCCTGCCCTTGCATGGCCCTATCTTAGGGCAAGTGAGGCCTTTTGGGGGCCCCAAGTTAGAAGAAAGGGGCAGAGGTGGTATACTTCCGGCGATGAAAAGCGCGCGCGAACTCCTTTCCTATAGCGAAGTCGAGCCCCTCTTCCTCCGCGAAATGCGGAGCGAGCGGGCACGGGACCTTTTCAAGGCCCTCTCTTTTCTCGGCCCGGAAGAGATGTCGAAAGCCCGGGAGGACATGCTCGCGGCCGAGGCCCTCCTTAACCGAGTCGACCTCCCGATCGAGGTTTCCTTCGACCTCCGGAGTTACGTCGAGCGCTCCCTAAAGGGCGGGGAGCTCTCCCCGGAGGAACTTTACCGCTGCAAGAACGAAAGCGACAACCGCGAGAAGATCGCTAGGGCCTTCGAAGGGAAAGACCTTCCGGAAAACGGCCTCCTTTCCCTCGCCCGGGGGCTCCCCGAGCTTCTTCCCCTCGGGCGGGCCATCGAGAAAGCGGTGGGCCCTGATCTCAAAGTCAAGGACAAGGCCTCGGGTAAGCTCTACGCCGTCCGGATGGCCCTTCGGGGCATCGACGGGGAGATGAAGGCGGCCCTCGAGAAGGAGCGCCTCCTCAAAGCCGAATACCTTTCCTCGCCTCTTCCCTCGATCCGGAACGGGAAGATGGTCCTCGCCGTCAAAAGCGCCTATCGTTCGAAGGTAAGCGGGGCCATTCTTGCCTCGAGCGCCTCGGGGGAAACCCTCTTCGTCGAGCCGATGGCCCTCCTCGCCCTCGAAGAGAAGCGGGAACGCCTCCGGGGGGAGGAAAAGGAGGAAGTCGCCCGGATCCTCAAGGAACTCTCTTCCTTCGTCGCTTCCTTTTCGGAGCCCCTCCTCGCGGTGAACGCCGGGGTTGCCCGCCTCGACTTTTCCTTCGGCAAGGTCCGCTACATGAAGCGGGTCAAGGGGTCGATCCCCTTAGTCAAGGAAGGGAAGGAACTCCGCCTGAAGAAAGCCCGTCACCCCCTCCTTTTCGAGAAGGCCGTCCCCAATGACTTCTCCTTGAGCGCCTCCCAGCCGATCCTCGTCATATCCGGCCCCAACGCCGGGGGGAAGACGGTGGCCCTGAAGACGGTCGGCCTTCTTTCCTACATGGCTCGGCTCGGCCTCCCGATCCCGGCCGAGGAAGGAAGCCTCGTCCCGATGTATTCGAACATCGCGGCCGACATCGGCGACCAGCAATCCCTCGAAGAATCCCTCTCGACCTTCTCTGGCCATTTGTCGAGCCTTTCAAAGGCCATCAAAGACGCCGGGCCCTCTTCCCTCCTCCTTCTCGATGAGCTTGGGACCGGGACGGCCCCGAAGGAAGGGGAAGCAATTGCCTACGGAGTCATCTCCTACCTCGGGAAGAAGGGGGCCGAGGCTGTCGTCTCCTCCCACTTCGAGGGCATCAAGGCCCTCGCCGTCTCCGGGGGGTCTGTCCGCAACGCCTCGATGGCTTACGAGGAGGCGACCTCTTCCCCGACCTACCGCCTCCGGATGGATATCCCCGGGGAAAGCTACGGCCTTTCTCTAGCGAGGCGCTACCTCCCCCGGGAAGTCGTCGAGGAAGCTTCCTCCTACCTTCAAGGGGAGGTCGAGGATAGCCTCGAAGGCGCCCTCCGGAAGCTTTCGGAAGCGACCTCGCGGGTCGAGGAAAAAGAAAGGGAACTCGCGGCCAAAGACGAGGAATTCCGAAAAAAGGAAGCCGCTTTTGCGGCCGAAAAGGCCCGCCTCCGGCGCTTGGAAGAGGACGTAGCTACCCGCGAGAAAGCCCTCAAGAAGGACCTCCTTTCCTCCTACGAAAAGAAAATCGAGGCCATCATCAAGGGGCTCGGTTCCCATAGCAAGCTCCACGAGGCCATCCGGGCCAAGAAAGAGATGGAAGCCCTTTTCGAGGAGAAAGGCGCGGACGAAAGCCTCGAACCCGCTCCTCGTAGCGAGCCTCTCCGTCCCAGCGACTATTGCCTGGTCGATAGCCTCGGCCTCGAAGGGCGGGTCGAGCGGGTCGGGAAAGCCATTGAGATCCGAACTTCCTCGGGCGCTCTTTTCAAGGTCGATCCTTCCCTTTGTAAGAAGGGCGCGGCCCCGAAAGGCGGGCGGGAGGAGGTGAATGGGCGCTTCTTCGACGAGGTTACTTCCCTCAAGAGCCTCCCCCTTGAGCTCAACCTCATCGGGATGCGGGCTTCCGAGGCGGAAAGCGCCCTCGAAAGCTACGTCGATAAGGCCGTTCTCAAGGGCTTTGGCCGGGTCAGGATCATCCACGGCTTCGGGGGCGGGACCCTCCGCCGCCTCGTCGAGGACTATGCCCGCGCCCATCCCGACCTCGTGAAGCGCTTCGAGGGGGCCGGGGAAAAGGAAGGGATGGGCGGGGCGACCATCTATTACCTCAAATGAAGAAGGAACTAAGCGAGGAACTCCGGCGGCTCATCCTCCTCCTGCCCGATGCCCCCGGCTGCTACCTCATGAAGGACGAAGGCGGGAAGATCATCTACGTCGGGAAGGCCAAGTCGCTCAAGAAGCGGGTATCCCAGTACTTCCTCCGCGAGCAGGAAGGGAAGGTCGCGGCCATGGTAAGCCGCGTCGCTTCCTTCGACACCATCCGCGTCTCAAGCGACAAGGAAGCCTTCATCCTCGAGATGAACCTCATCAAGCAGCACCTTCCGCGCTACAACGTCCTTCTCGTCGACGATAGCCACTATCCCTATA
>CASFWS010000035.1 GCA_949298295.1 uncultured Bacillota bacterium
TTTCCCCTCATGGGGGTCGACCCGGCCGTCGTTCCTTATGCCCGCCTTTATAGCCTCGTGAGCGCACCCGGAATGGTCTTTCTTGCCCTCAACAACGTCTTTTCCTCGTTCCTGAGGGCCAACAAACGGATGGCCTTTCCGACCCTCGTTGCCTTCCTTTCAAACGTCGTTAATGCAGCGGTGGCCTCCTTGTTCATCTTTGCCATTCCTGGCTTAGGGGAGCTTGAGAAGCTCATCGGGGTTGCCGTCGCGAGCGATCTCTCGCGTCTATCTAGCCTTCTCGCCTCCTATTTCTTCTTCCGCTTTGGGGTCGACGGTCGCCTTTCGATCAGGTGCCTTTTCCCTTTTCCGAAGGCCCTTTTCCGGAAGCTTTTGGCCATCGGCCTCCCGACGGCCGGGGAAACCCTTTCCTACAACGCCTCGCAGCTCGTTCTCGGGATCATCGTGAACGTCTCGGTCGGCGTCCTCGAGCAGAACCTCAGGACCTACCTCATCACCTTCACTTCTCTTATTTATCTATTCGCCGCAGGGTGCGGCACCGCGATGCAGGTAAGCGAGGGCCTTCTTCTCGGTGCCGGGAAAAAGGAGGAGGCTGAGCGCCTCGTTCTCGACGTCGGGACGATGGCCCGGACCGTTTCCTTTCTGATGTCGCTTCTTTTCACCGCCCTCGCCTATCCTATTTTCCTTGCCCTCATGGCCCCGGCCGTCGCCGATCCTAGCGTCAACGTCGGCGGCGTTTCCATCCAAACGGTCGCCCTCATGGCCGTCTATCTCATGCTCATCGATATCGTCCTCGACCAAGGGAGAGCCTCGAACCTCGTATACGTAAGGGCCCTCGAAACGAGCGGCGACATCTCCTTCCCGGTCCTTTGCTCGATTGTGACATCCTGGCTATTTACGGTCGGGGTAAGCGCCCTCTTTTCCCTTGTCTTCGGGCTAGGCGTTTACGGAGCTTTCGTCGGGGCGGCCCTCGATGAGGTCGTCCGGGCAGTGCTTTTTTACGTTCGCTGGAAGCGGGGCGGCTGGAAGGAAAGAAATCTCACTTCCGGCCTCTCCTGAAACGGTTGTATGGTCATGTCCGTCTCAATAAGATGGAGGTAGCACGATGAAAGCGAAGGCTCTTTTTCTTCTCTTAGGGACACTCGCCCTAACCGCTTGCCAATTCGGGCATAGCGGAAGCGAAAACGCTAGCAATTCCCCTTCCTCTTCTTCGGAAACGTCGATTTCGGATTCGTCGGGAGACCATTTCCCCTTCGACGTGATCTTTGAGGAAAAGCTCGATATCGGTCAGGTATCGTCCATTTCCGCCGATCTGCCTCCTTACGAACTTGACGAGCCCATATCGGTCGCCTTCGAGGACCCTTCGGCCGTCCGCTTCCTTTCTTATGAGCACAACTGCGTTTCCTTCTATCCCCTCAAGGAAGGAACGCTCCTCTTCACTGTTTCGGCGAATGGGGAAACGGTTGCCGATACGCTCGAGGTCGAGGACGTCCCGAGCGGATACTCATTGATCCACGTCGGCGGGATGCCCCATGTCTATGAACCCCTTCCCATCGAATTCAGCGGTCCCGACGGGGAAGCCATCCCGATGAGCGATAGCGAGTTTCGCCTCATCTCGGGGAGCGAGGAGCCAAGCCGCCTGAGCACCGGGGCTTGGTACTTCGCAACCCCCGGGATATATGCCTTTGGGCTCGCCAAGGTCGGCGAGAAGGCCTGCTCGAATATCGTGACTCTCAATGTCGCCCCATCTTCGGATTGGGTCCCCCTTACCCTAACCGCCTCCCTTGCCGACGGGACCCCCCTCGAACTAAGCGAGCCGAAAGTGCCCATCGGCTCCGAAATCGCCTTTGAATTGAGCCACACGGACGGAACCTCATTCCAAGGCTATTGGACGATCGAAACGGAATTCCTGGCCGACCCGAACTTCGAGGAAGTCTCCAACCACGTCTATCGAGCCACCGGGGTCGGGATGGCGGCCTTCCGGCCCAAAGTCTACGCTGATCCGGACGGCCCGGACGCAGACTATTACATTTCCCCGGCTTTCGTCGTCGTCTCCGTTTTCGATCCGGACGGGGAAACCCCTTATTCTCTCGAAGTGCGGGGGAATCTCGACGGGAAGGCGGTCTTCTTCAACGACATGAGCGGCGAATTCGTCGACACGGGGATCGACCTCGTAAGCGACGTCGAGCATCCAACCGTCGAGCCGACGGCCGATCTTGCGAGCCTTTCGACCGAAAGCACGGCGGGAATCCATTTCCGCTTCGAGAAGGACGGGGTGGCTGATAACGTCTATTCCGTCTATGCCTGCCTCGAGTACGAAGGCTCCTTCCCGGTCTATTTCTTCTGGGGGAACGCCGCCTCGGACCTTATCTATTTCCATGCCTACGACCTGAACGAAGGGCTTTTCCTCATCTCGGCTGGGGCCAGTGAGGCCTTGGTCGGGGAGGAAGTCGCCCTTTCCTACAGCGTGAATGGCATCGATAGCGGCTATGCGATCGAGTACGTGGCTGAAGGCCCGGGATCTTACTCCCTTTCCGAAGGAACCTTCGTCGCCTACGAGGAAGGGACATACACCTTGCGGGGCCGCTTTGCCTCGAGTAGCGTCTACGCCATCTTCGAGGCGACAATCACCGTCGTTTCCGATACCCCGCTCGATCCCTATGAGAACGTCGACAAGGACCAATTCTATTCCTCCTACGAACCGGCTAAGGATGCCACCGATGCCTATTACCGCTCCCTCCACGGCCTTATGTCCGGTTCCCTCGAGGTCCCCGGCCCGGAGCCGACCGTCGATAGCCTTGCCCCGATGGAAGGCGGTCTTTTCGTCAAGAATTCGGCCGTCGATTACGTCGAGCGCGGAAAAGGCTACGTCGTCTACGACGCCCGGGGCAACGAGCAATTCACCGTCTACGAGGACGGGGCTTACATCACCCTCGAGGAAGTCGCGGCCTACATCCAGGCCTTCGGGAAGGTCCCGGCCAACTATTACGAGGACCGTTACGACTACCCGAGCCCCGAGGTCAGCCCCTGGGGCGAGTACCTGCGCTTGAACGACAGCTACTTCTCCGGGGATACCGACCGCTATCCCTATGAGCCTCTCCTCCCGGACATTTCGGGAGAAGGCGGCCTTACCGATTATCACGAAGTCGACATCGGGACGACGGGTACTTACACCGGGCCTTCTTATCCGGTCCGGATTTATAACGACGGCCGCAGGATCACCCGCGGCGGGGCACGGATTGTCTACGCCAAGCGCCGCCTCGGGGAAGAGATTGCCGCCTCCGAACGCCATCTCTTCTACACTTACAACCATTACAACGACTTCCAGGAGTACTTGAACTACTTCGAAGGCTGGGGCACGATTTTCGGGAACGTCACCGCCGGCGGGGAAATCGACGAAGTAGCTCCCGGCGGGCCGACGCCTTACGTCGAGGTCGTCCTTCAAGACCTCTACTGACGGCCGCCTTCCTACGGCCGGGAAAGGAGACTGGCCATGCGCTTTTCTTCGTTAGGAGTCATCGCTCTTTTCTTACTTTCATCGTGCGGCGGGACCGAGGGGACTTCCTCCCCGTCCTCCTTTCTTTCCTCTTCGACGGAAGCCTCCTCGAGCCACCTCCCGGAAAACTCTTCTTCCGATGGGGATTCCATTTCCTCCTCGACGGAAGGAACTTCCTCCTCTTCCATCAACGCGGAAGAAAGTTCCTCGAGCGAGGCGGAGACCCTAGCGCCCCTTTCGGTCATTGCTCTCGAGATGAAGAGCACCTACGGGGATAGCTTCCTCATCAAGCAGGGCGACTTCGAGATGCTCGTTGATGCCGGGACGAGCGTTGACGGCGACACTGTCCGAGCAGCCCTCGATACCTACGTCGAGGATGATGTCCTCGAGGTCCTTGTCCTCACCCATTTCCATGCCGACCATATCGGCGGGATGACCGATGTCTCCTTCTTCGACGGCCTTTCGGTAGCCTCGATCGTCGACCCGGGGGTCGTCGCCTCGACGAACGTCGCGAAGAACTTCATGGCCGTGCGGGACGAACTCGTCGAAGGTGGAAGCGCGTACTATCCCGTCTACGAACTCCTCAACGGTTCTGACCCTGGGAGAAAATGGGAAATCACCGGGCACGAGGGGATGAGCATCGAGTTCTTCGACACCGGCTTTTCCCGAGAACCGGGTACCTCCTATGGGGGCGACCAGAACAATTCCTCCTTGGCTTTTGCCCTTGAATATGGGGAAACAAAATGGCTTTTTGCGGGGGATTTGCCCGGTAGCCTCGAAGACGATCTCGTCGCTAGCATCAAGCGTGAAGACCCCGATTACTTTGCTTCTTCCTTCAACGTCTTGAAGGCTTGCCACCATGGTTCCGAAGGCTCGAATACCGATACCCTTCTTTCCTTCGTCGAACCCGATCTCGTCTTTGTCATGTCCGGCCTCGAGCGAAGGAACAAGACGAGCCAGGGGATCGTCGATGCCCAGCATCCTTATCTATCGGCCCTTGAGCGCTTCCGCGCCTATACCGAGGAGGTCTACTGGACCTCGATCAACGGCACGACGTCGATGGTTTCCGACGGGAAAGGCGTCGCCCTCGAGATGGAGGGCCGGACCGAGGATTACTACTATGAGGGAGAGGTTGTCGACCGCGAGGCCGAGCGGGAGGCAACCATCTACGAATCGAAGTACTACCTAGCCATCCAAAGCCTCGCTTAGAGGAGTTCGATGGAAGGGCCGTCGAGATCGAGCTCGGCGAAGGAAAGGCTCCTCGGGGCCGTACTTTGCCCCCGGCGGATCGAATATTTACCGCGCTTAAGGTCCATCATGGCCTGGTAGACAGTCGTTTCGCTTGTTCCGTCCTCGTTATAGGCTGTGCCCGGCAAGAAGGCGACGGCGTCGAGGATGGCATAGAAGCGGTCGGCATTTTCCTTTTCGTCGCTCGAAGAAGGGACGTTGAGGTTCAGGAAAGCGGCCTTGACGAAGCGGGATGAAGAGGAATAGTCCCCGGGGAGGCCGATTCCGCCCATCCCGACGGAAGTCGGGGCAAGGGAACTCCCGAAGCGGTTAACCGGATAGGAAGAAGAGACGTTGAGGTAGCGGCGGAGGATTTCCTCCATGAAGGGGAAGGGCGGGTTATTGGTCAATACCCCATAGGGATTTTGATAGAGACGGACTCCTTCGTCGGTCGCCTCGAGGACGAGGGCCCCGGTAGAATCGGCGATGAGGTAGTGGAGCGGGGCGATCCCCATCGAGGGATCGACGGCCTCGTCGGTGAAGTTCAGCCGTTCGAGTAACGGTCTCGCCTCCTCTAAGGAGGCATAACGCCCTAAAAGGAAGGGAATGAACTCATACGGAGTGAGGTTTACTTTTCCTTCGACCAGCTTCCCTTCCCGGGCGTAGCCGTGGAAGTTCAGCCCGGCAACGGCGAGCCCTTTCTCATTCATCGCGTCGAAATAGAGGGGCCGCCCGAAAAGGAAGAGCCCGGTCCCGAGCATGGCGTAGAGAGGAGCGACCTCTCCTTCGTGATGGGTGGGAATCTTGGCCCCGCGCGGGGTGAAAAGGGGCCGTTCGCCATAGCTGAGGCCGAGGTCGAGGTTGCGCCCGAAGAGGGGATGCTCCCCGAAGCGGAAAAGCCCGGTGCACATGGTATCATTATCGGCGTTTTCCTTTAGAAGGGGCAAGACTTCCGGCCCGAAGAAGGAAAAATGCTTACCCGGCCCATTTTCCTGCCCTAAGGGGCAGGCTTTCTTCCTATAATGTGATGGTGAACGAAAAGCTCCGCCTCATCAACGTCTATGGCCATCCCGCCTTTTTGGCCTTCTCGCTTCTTTCCTGGGGGCTCATCTTCCTTTCAGGAGGCGGTCTTCTTTCGATTTATCTTCTTGGCCTTTTCGGCACCGGTGTCTATGCCTACCTCTTCTACGGCTGCCTCTTTGTCCTTCTTTTCTCGCTCATCCTCTTCATGGCGGTCTTCTCGAAGGTCTTCAACCGCGTATCGACTTTCTTCGGGGTCGAGGGGGATATCGTCGAAGGGACGATCCTGAGCCAGGAAGAGGCCCGGAAGGCCCTTTACGAAGCCGGGCACCGCTACGCCTCGAACAAAGTGCCGCCCATCCCGGTCCTTGTGAGGGTTGGGCGGGATAGCCTCGTCCTTCAGGGAAACGTCCTCTCCCCCTTTGGCGGGGCGAAAAGCTTTGCGCCCGGAGAACGGGTCTATGTTTTCTATTCGCCCCTGAAGCTTTCCAAAGGCGTCGTCATCTACGGCCGCGGGGCCTTCGCCCGCCGCTAGGGAAGGGCGATATAAAGAACGAAGGCCGGGTTTTCGATTTGGTTCGCCGCTTCCGCGTAATAGGCGTCGATGACCGCCCCAAAATCCTTTTCGGTGCCTTCTTCCTTCCCGGCGAGGAGATAGAGGGGGCGGTCTTCCCCGGATAGGTAGTCAGTCGTTTTCTCGATCACTTCCGGCCGGGAAATCCCCCACCAGGACTGGTTAGCGAAGTAGGGGAAGGAAGTCTCGATATCGCCCATGAGGTAGACGGCCGCATTGCAGTTGAGGGCGTAGACCTCACCCTCCTTATTACGGGCTTCCTCGGGAATGGCGAGGACGGCTTCCTCGATGAGGCGGCTATCGGCGTAGGAAAAGCCCATGACCCCCGAGGTGTAATAAAGGGAGGTCAGGACGATGGCCCAAAGCAAGGTAAGGGAAGCCGGGACGAAAGATAGGCGAGAAGCTCCTTTTTTCAAAGCGAAGCGGCGGGTGAAGAGGAAATAGGTCAAATATTCGGCGAGGAAGGTAATCGAGGTCCAGTAGTAGGTCGTGTAGCGGGCGATGAGCAAATAGGCAATGACGGCGACGACGAGGGCGACGAAGGGGAATTCGTAGACATCGAGGCTAAGCCTTTCGTCCTTGCGAAGAAAGACATAGGAAACAATGAGCAGGACCAAGACGATAGCGAGCCCGACCCGGTTGGCGACGACCTGGACGTCGACGGCCCCTTCCTTCAAATAGGCAAAGCCGCCGGCATAGACGGCATCGATCATCTCGAAGAAGAAGCCATCGGAGAAGGCATAGGCGGCGATGATTCCGACCGGGATGAGGAGGCCGAGGACGGCGATGAGGCCGTTGTAGAGGATATCGATTCCTCTTTTATGGCGGAGACAATAGACGATGCAATAGATGGCGATGGCTCCGCCCCACATGATGTCCGTCGGCCTAGAATTGAGGGCCAAACCCATCTCAAATCCGAGGAAAAAGGAACCGATGAAGAAGCTTTTGCGGTCGTTTTTGACGATTCCCCTCGTATAGAAAAACTGGGAAGCGGCGATGAAGGGCATGAGGAATTCCCCTTCCGAATTGCCTCCGCTCATGAAGGAGAGGAGAAGGGCGTAGACCATGAGGGCGAAAAGCGTTGCCCCCTTCGGGAGGGAAAGGAGTTCCATCGTGGAGACGAGGAAATAGAGGGTAACGGCGAGATAGATAACCTGAAGGAAGAAGAGGGCGTAACGCCCGCCCATGAGGACGGCCAAGGCATCGACGAGGACATGGTAGAGGCCCTTGTGGTCATAGAAGTCGATGTAGGGCGTCTTCCCCTGGACGAGGAGGTAGCCTTCGTAGAGGAAGAAGTTGCTGTCGATGTTGATCGAATCGCTATTGACGGCCGGGTAGAGGAAAGAGGTCGAAGTCGAGCAAAGGGTCACGAGGAGGAAGGCGAGAAGGAAAGAGATAAGCGCTTTCCCCAAAGATGGATGGCTTAAGAAATAATCCTTCGCCCGGCTAAGCATCACCGTATTATTGCTGCCCCCGGCTTTGAGGGGAAGGGGCAATCGCCTAGAATGGAGGCGCTGCTCGCGGGGGCCTAAGGCAGGGAACAAGAGAATGAAAATGGAACTAGCAAACAAGCACCTCGATTTGTTCAGGGGAAAGGATGCGGCTTCGCCCCTCGTCTTAGTCAACGGCCATGGCGGATCGGCCGCGGGGCTATTTTCGGCGGTCTCTTCCCGCGTTGCCGCGGACTTCCATCTCCTTCTCGTTTCGAACCTCGATTGGAATGGCGAACTGACCCCCTGGCCGGCCTCTGACCTCGGGCGCGGGCTTTCCCCGATGAAGGGCGAGGGCCCGGCCTACCTTCGCTTCCTTCAAGAGGAAGCCCTTCCCGGAGCGGTTAAGGAAATGGGGGTTCTCCCTTCGGCCTACTACGTGGCTGGCTATTCCCTCGCCGGGCTTTTCGCCCTCTATGCCGCCTTGGAAGGAAACCTTTTTGCCAAGGCCGCCTCCGTCTCCGGTTCCCTTTGGTATCCCGGCTTCCTCGATTGGGTGCGGGTCTCCACGAAGCCTTCCTGCCTCTCCTACGTTTACCTTTCCTATGGCGAGAAAGAGGCCGAAAGCCGCAACCCCCTCCTCCAAACCGTCGGGACAAGGACCGAGGAGATTGCTTCCCTCCTCCGCGAGAAAGGCATCGCCGCCGACCTTGAGCTGAACCCCGGGAACCATTTCCAGGATTCCGAGCTTCGCCTCGTTAAAGGCATCGCCCGGCTTCTTTCCTAGAAACGAATTCCCGCTTTCTTCCGTCTTGATGAACGAAGGGCCATGGATCGCGATTTGCTAGAGCTCAA
>CASFWS010000036.1 GCA_949298295.1 uncultured Bacillota bacterium
AGTTTCTTGGCCAGCTCCTCCTTCGCGACCGGGGAGGGGGCGACGAAGCGGTCGAGATCGACGCTCGAGGCGGGAACCTCGGTCCCGCTTAGGATCTTCAGCTGGAGATTGTTCTTGAAGAGATTCGCTTCCCCTTCCACGTAAACGACGTGGCGCGGGGCAAAGACCTCGAGATCGCCCTCCTCGATTTCCCATTTCTTCCCGTCGATGGTCCCGGTTTTGTCTTGGAGAACGATGGTTAGGTATTTCTTTCCGGCATTGGAGACCCCTTGGACGAGGCTACTTACGAGGTATTCGCCCCGAACGTGCATACCATCGACGATATCCTTAACTAAGATCATTGCTGAGCCTTTCCATGACCGCGCGGATGGCGCTTGGCCGGAAGCCTTTCCGGGCCAAAGCTTCGTAGACGCGGCCATTCAGTTCGCGGCCATTATACTTCCTTTCAAGGCGCCGGTAGGCGTTGCGCGCTTCGATTTCGAGGCGGGCAAGTACTCTTTCCTCATCCTCGGAAAGCGTCGCGAGGAGCGGGAAGATGACTTCGTCCTCGTACCCGTCCCGGCTCAAGGCCCGCCAAGCCTTCTCCTTCTTCTCCTTCAAAGGGCAAGAAGCAAGGCGGGGAAGGATCCTTTTCAGATCTTCGGCGGCCTTTTCTCTCTCCTGGTCAAAGGAAAGGGAAGAGACGATGCTTTCCTCAACCCCGGCTTCCCTGAGCTCATGAAGGACCTTCCGCTTCCCTTTGAGGGTATAAGCGGCTTCTTCGGCTTTGTCGACGGCATAGGAACGGTCATCGACGAGGCCCTCTTCCGAAAGGAAGCGCGTAGCCTCCTTCACCTCGGTATAGTTGAGCTTTCCGTCCCGAAGGAGCCTTTCCTCTAGTTCTTTCTCCGCATAAGGCCGCCTTTTGAGGAGGGCGAGGGCCTTGCTTCGGGCCTTCGAGGAGGCAAGGGCCTGGGCGAGGGCATTTTCCTCCTTCGCCGAAAGGACCTTCCCCACATACAAAGGAAAAAGCGAGGCTTCCTCGAGGCCGAGCTGATAGGAAACGACTTTCCTTCCGTCGTCGAGAAGGAGGACGTAACGACCAGCCTTTGAGGCGCTAGGAAGGAAGGAAACGACTTTCCTACCACCCTTTCTTGACCGCACGGCGATAAACCTCCATGACATTTCGATAGAAGCGCTCAAGGGAATAGGGCTCGATCGAGGAAAGCCCAGCCTCGACGATGCCCTTGAGACGGGACCCGCTCAAGGCGACAATCTTCGGAAGCTTCGCGGCAAAATCGTCCTCGTCGAGGAAGAAGAAGCCGTTTTCCCCGTCCTTGATCGTTCCGAGAAGGGTGTCGTCGTAACGGGCAAAGAGGACAAGCGAGGAGGCCATCGCCTCCATGAAGGTCAAGCCTTGGGTCTCGGTGATGGAAGCCGAGACGAAGCAATTGCCGAGCTGGTAGTAAAGAGGGACGCTATCGGGATTGACCGGGCCCATGAAAAGGACATGGTCCTCGATCCGAAGCTCGGTTACGAGCTTCTTGAGTTCCTTGAGGGCCGGCCCTCCCCCAACAACAACGAAGAGGGTTTCCCGAGCCGGACCGTTGGAAAGGTATTTGGCATAGCCTTTCAGGCAGATGTCGATCGACTTTTCCTTGGCGACCCGCCCGAGGGAAAGGATGACGTAAGTCGAAGTCGGGATGCCGTATTGGCGACGGATTTCGTTAACGAGCTTGCGGTTGACTTTACGGCGGTCGAAAGCCGAGAAGTCGATGCCGGTCGGAATGACGGAAATATAGCTGTCAATCCCGATGGACCGCATGTATTCCTTGATTTTCGAGGAGGGGCAGATGAACTCGTCGGCCGTCCGCGACTTATGGTGGATGTACTGCCGAACGATGCCTTTGGCCGCCCGATCCATGAATCCCTTGGTCGCGTAGTAGGTGTAGTCCTCGTACATCGTGTGGAAGGTATAGACGACCGGGAGATTGAGGCGGCTCGCGGCAATGAAGCCAAACTGGCCGACCCCGGCATCGTGCTGGCTATGGATGACGTCGGGCCGGAAATCGTGAACGAGCCTCATGGCTTCCTTGTTGAAAAAGGGAGCGGCCCGATAGCCATACAATTTCTTCAGTTTGATGCCGGGTATGCGGACGATATCGCCATCTTCGTAGAGTTCTTCGTTCCACGGGTTGGTCGTGACGACCATGACCTTTTCCCCGTGCTCGGTCAAGGTTCGGTAAAGGTTCCGGCAGCTTGTGGCCACCCCGTTGATCTCGGGGGGATAGGTATCGGTGAAGATGGCGATTCTCATTCGGCCTTCCCCCGTTTCGCACTCCGGGAAATGGCTTTGGCCTTCCCCGTCCCGCCATCGGGAAGCCGATGGATGGCCTCGCTCATGTAGACCTCGTCGCCGGTGTCGAAGCCATCAGGCAGGTAGCGTTCCCCCTTAAGCTGGCTCCGGATGGCTTTCTTCGAGAGCTGCCGGGTCTCGTACAAAGTGTCGGAAGAGCTCTTCCGCTCCTCGTAGGTGAGCATCTGGAGGTCGATGAAAGTCTGGCGGCTCGGGTAAACGCCGGCTTCCTTTTCGCCGCGGGAACGGTAAAAGGCCGCGACGAAGCCGCAGACGATGAAGACGAGATAGAAGGTGGCGATCCGCCAAAGCAGCTGCGTTGCCATCATGTTCTCGTTCTGGGTTCGGATCACGACGCTAACCCCATCGACAGTTGCAACCGTCGCTTGGAAGAAACCGGTGAAGATGGTGTTGAAGAAGAGCTCGGAAACCCCGGCCGACCCAGGGATCGGAAGTAGGCCCGTCACCATCTGGTGAAAGGAACTCTTGAAGATAGCGTCGAACATCATCGCGATGTCGAAGCCGCCGTTCGAGCCATAGGCGTCGAGAGCCAGGCCGGCAAAATAGGGAACCGAGAAACGGAGGCAAAGGATTGAGAAAAGAAGAACGAAGATGAGGATGGTCACCGGGATGTTCCCGAAAAGCCGCCGCAGCTCGATCTTGAAATTCTCGACCTGGATTCGGAGGTTTTCCCGCGTCTTGTCCGGGTTCTTGAGGAGGTGGATTTTCCCAAGGAAGCCAATGCAGTAATGAAGGATGAAATTATGGAAGCGATGGCTGTAGGACATGAGGAAAAGAAGAAGGATGACGGCCACGTTGAGGGCGAAGCCGAAGATGATGAGAGGAACGATGGTGATTTCCCCGCCCCAGCCAAGGAAGGTCGTATCGCCCGGGAGGATGTCGATGCCATTGAGGTTCAGGAGGTTCGGCCCCATCACGATGAGGGCAATGACGTCAAGGGTGATGAGAGCCGCTTGGTAAATGATGAACCACATGACCATGATCGAGGCCCCGTTCGAGACGGGAATCCCCTGCTTCTTGAAGGTGTAAACCTGCATGAACTGGCCGCCGGAAGCCCCGGGCGTCACGTTGTTGTAGAAAGCCCCGACCAAGGTATTGGCCAAGCCTTGGTGGAAACGGTAATGCCGGGTATAGAGGCGGGCAAAGACCAAAAGGGCCAACCCATCGATGCAATAGGAAACGACCATGACGGCGGCAATGACAGTCAACCAGACCGGATCGCACTGGGACATGGCGTCGAAAATCGATTTGGCCCCGGCAGCAATGGCATCGAAGACCCCGAGGTTCTCGTTCCCGGAAATAGAAGCCCCGGCCGTGTGGAAGTTGATAAGGAGGGCCACCGCCGTAAGCAAAAGAACCAGCGTGAGGGAAATGATGTAGCCGCGACGGCTTTTCCGCTTTTGCTTCTTATCGATTGACTCGTCCATGTCGGAGGGATTTTAGCACGCGCTCAGGCGCGCAAGGAGAGACTTCTCACCTACATATAGGGCCAAACCAGCGGTTTGGGCCCCATCAAAAGGAAAACCCCCGCATTGGGGGCATTCCCGACAATCGGCGAGATGATTACCGCTTACCGAGCTCGGCGTCGAGCTCATAAAGGCCGCGGTTATCGCCAGCCAAGAGGTCGAATTTCCGTAGAAGGGCCGTGGCCGTGGCCTCCTCCTCGGTCTGCTCATCGATGAACCAATCGAGGAAGTGGGCCGTCCGACGGTCGTTAACCTCATCGGCGGCATCGTAGATGGCGTTGATAAGAGAGGTGACGTACATCTCGTGCTCAAGTTGGAAAGCCAGGGGCTCCCGGAGGTCCTTGTAGGTTTTCCCGGCATGGGCCACGTCCTTCAGTTCAATGGCCTCCCCCTGCTCGGCAAGGTAGGACATCATCTTGTCGGCGTGCTCGGTTTCCTCGGCGGCTTGCTTCTTGAACCACCCAGCAAAGCCATAAAGGTGCTTTCGGAGATAGTAGGCTGAGATGTCGAGGTAGAGATAGGCGGAGTAGAGTTCCTTGTTGATTTGATCGTTGAGGAGGTCGGCGATTTTCTTGTTAAGCATATCCTTGATGCTCCTTTCATTTACAAAGGTTAGGCCCTAAAAGGCAAAGGGGCAAACAATGTGCTCGAGCAATCGTCTCGAAAATATCTATATCAAGCAAAGGAAAGGACTTTTGCAAGTGTTTTCAGCCGTTGGCTACCTTTTCGAGGAGTTTCTCCCATTCCTTGATTACCGCGTCTTTGGTCCGGGTGAGGGCAAAACGGTAGGCCTTTTCGCGGAGGGCTAGAAGTTTATCGGGATCAAGCAAAAGAGCAGCCAGGGCATCCGCATAGACCTTCGGGTCAAAGCTATCCACGATAACCCCGGTGCCCGGGGGGATGCTCTCCTCGGCCGTTGCGCCGAAGCGGGTCGAGAAAACGGGGACGCTCTGGCTCATCGCCTCCCCGGCAACCAAAGGAAGTCCCTCGAAAGCCGAGGAAAGAAGGAGCAGGTCCTTCTCAGAGAGGGCAGATTTCACGTCGCGGGTTTCCCCGTGGAGGATGACGCGGTCACCGAGGGCATTTTCCCCGATGAATCTCTCCAGTTCCGGCCGCATCTTCCCCTCCCCGTACATGTCGAGGGAAAACGCCACACCCTTTTCTTTCAATATCCTGGCGGCCTTCAAGAGGAGAAGGGGGTTTTTCTGTTCGGCAAGGCGACCGATATAGACAAGCTTCCCGCCGTGATAGGAAATATCACGCGTCGGCTCGAGCTTGACAGGATTGACGATCGCGATTCCGTCCTTGCGGGCGAAGGCCGAGCGTTTCTTGACATCCCTCAGGATGCCTTCCGAGAGAAACACCTCGACATCGGGCTTTCGGGATAGCCCACGGGCAAAGCGTTCGAGGAAAGAGAAATAATGCTCGGCATTGAAATGATAATGGAAGAGGGCCTTCCTTCCCCGCGGAACCGCAAGGTAGGTAGTCGAAAGGGAAGCCAAGACGATATCGTCCTCGCCTGTCATCTTCTTGATCTTCGAACGGAGGAGGAAACGCCCAAGAAGGAGGTAAAAGAAAACGCCGAAAACAACGCGAAGGGCTTTGAAAGGATGCCCCGAGCGGAAATAGCCGACTATTTGCTGGTCCTGACGCGGCAGGTAATCGAGGCCCAAGTAGGCAGTCTTGATCCGCGGGTCGTTGAAATAAAGGGGGTCTTCCGGTCGCCGGTCGAGAACGACAACCGTTATCTCGAAATCGTCGGCAAGGCCATCGATCAGGCCTTCGCTTACCGTTTCGACCCCGCCTTGGTAGGAGGCCTGCTCCATCAGCCAGAAAAGCCGCCGTTCCCGCGCCATGAAGATATTGTAGGGTAGAAGAAGGCCGGAGGAAGAGAGAAAACTCCTTTCGCCCGGCCCAAAAAAGAAAGGCGCCCGAAGGCGCTTCCATCCAAGGTGGTGGGCCCTACAAGAATCGAACTTGCACGGGTTGCCCCATTAGATCCTAAGTCTAACGCGTCTGCCTATTCCGCCAAGGGCCCAGCCCGCTAATTATCGTCTTCGCCTAAGGAAGAAACAACTTCCGGAAAGAAAAAGGCTTGCCGGAGAGGGCAAGCCGCTAACCATTAGAGGTTCGCGAAGCCGCTGAGCAGTCCGTCGATGAAGGAATCAGTGCATGCGTCCGCGAACTTCTCGAGGTTGCTTTCGTTTCCTTTTCCCTCACCAAGGTCGAAGCTGGATTGGGTTTGGAATTTGTCTTTGATGATGTCGAAATATTTCATCGCGATCGACCTCCTTTCGTTGTACCTTCTTTTGGAAGGTCCGCCATTTTATCCCAAAAGTTCGGTCGGTCAACCATTTATGCAAATGAAAGCGTTTTCAGTGATTTTTCAGCGTTTTCTTCGCCTTCAAAGAAGGGAGATCTCGGCTCCTTTGGATGGCTTTCAGCCGGGCGTAGTTCTGGTTCAGAGCCTTCTCGATGGCCGAAAGGCTCATTTCATTGGGTACATAAAAGCGAACTCCCTTGTAGCTTTCGGGCAGGTACTGGATCTTCTCCCATAGATCGGGGCGATCATAAGGATACTTTTCCTCCTCGCGGAGATTGACCGGGGTAAAGCGAAGATAGTCGGGGACGACAAAAGGCATCTTCTCGGCCTCCGCCACCGCTTTTTCGACCGCTTCCGAAGCAGCCCGGCTCTTCGGGGAAAGGGCAAGCTCGGCAACCGTGAAGCCAAGGGGGATCATCGCCTCGGGAAGGCCGATCTTGTCGACGGCATCGAGGGCAAGCTGGCACCGCATGACCCCGGCCGGATTGGCAAGGCCGACGTCTTCGTAGGCCGTGACCAGAAGCCGCCTCTTGATACTATCGAGGTCGCCGGCAACGATGAGGCGGGCCAAATAGTAGAAAGCCGCATCAACATCGCTTCCGCGAATGGACTTCTGAAGACCGGACACCGAGTCGTAATGCTCTTCTTCGTCCTTGTCGGCCATGTAGTTGGGCACTCTTTCGATGGCCTCGACCTTGGCCTCGTCGACCTCTTCCTCTCCATATTGGAGGAAGCACTGCTCAAGAACGTTCAGGGAAAAGCGGAGGTCGCCGCCCGAAAGGCGGGCAATGAAGGAAAGGGCCTTATCTTCGATATGGAGTTTCCCGGCCAGGCCGTTTGGGGCGGCAATGGCTCGCTTGAGGCCTTCGACGACCTCTTCCTCGCCCAAGGGCTTGACCTCGAGAAGGCGGGTCCGCGAACGGATGGCGCGGTTAAGGCTCACGTAAGGGTTCGCCGTCGTGCAGCCAATAAGATAGAAATCCCCCGCCTCGACGTAAGGAAGGAGAAGATCTTGCTTCGTCTTGTCCAAACGATGGACCTCGTCCATCACGATGACGGCGCTAGGGTAAAGCCGGCATTCGGAAATCGTCCTTTCCATTTCCTTCTTGTCGGTCGTCACGGCATTGAGCATCGCGAAATGGATGCCAAGGTCCTTGCAATAAGCACGGGCAATCGTCGTCTTCCCGGTTCCCGGCGGGCCGAAAAGAATCATCGAAAAAGGCATCTTCCGCGCAGCCGACCGCGTGAGGATCCCCTCCGGCCCAACAAGGCCCTCTTGACCAATCACGTCGCGGAGGTTCGTTGGTCGGACCCGAAAAGCCAATGGCTCGTTCATCGCGGAAATTATATAGAAGGCCAATGGGCCGAGGAATATACTTTCGAGGTATGAAAGTCCTCAAGAAACAAACGGTATCTCACGATTGCATCGTCTGCGGCCTCGACAACCCCAACGGCGTCAAGGCCCGCTTTTACGAGATGGAAGACGGTAGCCTCATCTCCCTCTTCACTTTCAAGAAGTACCACCAATCCTATCCGGAGCGCACCCACGGGGGAATGATCACCGCCATCATCGACGAAACGATCGGCCGGGCCATCTGGATCAAGAAGCCGGGATCTTGGGGGTGCACGATCAAACTGAGCATCGAATACCATAAGGGCGTCCCCTACGACGTCCCTCTCAAATGCATTGGGGTCATCGATTCGATGTCCAGTTTGACCTTCAAGGGCCATGCCGAAATAAGGACGATGGACAATGTCCTCTTGGCCCGGGGCGAGGCCCTCTACATGTTCCTCCCCCTCGACACCATCGCTCCCCATAGCCACCTCGATCCCGGCGACGTGAACGTCCCCTGCCCGGCGGACGACAATGTCGAGGAAATCGACTAGGAATATGAAAAATCCGCGCAAAACGCGGATTTTTTCATCTCTTTTCTCTAGAACTGGGCAATCAGTTCGTCGGAAGTATAGAGCTCGGCCCCATAGACGTCCTTGAGGTATTGGATGCCATACTCGTAGTCTTCCTTGGTGAAGGAATCGGTGCAGTCGGTCGCCACGATGACCTTGTAGCCAAGCTGATAGGCATCGGCCGAGGTGTGGCGGACGCACATATGGGCGTGAAGGCCAGTCATGACAAGAGTCGTGATGCCGAGCTCACTCAGCAAGAGGTCGAGATCGGTGTGGAAGAAGCCGGAATAGCGGCGCTTGGGAACGACGTAGTCCTTACCCGTCGGGGCGAGTTCCGGAATGACCTCGGCTCCCTTCGTCCCGGCAATCGCGTGATCGCCCCAGAGCTTCAGCTCGTGGTCGATGCCCTT
>CASFWS010000037.1 GCA_949298295.1 uncultured Bacillota bacterium
ACAGGTTTTAAACCGTCGCGGACGTCGGGGATGGCCCGGGCCTCGATGACCGACATGGCATAGGAAAGGAAGGCCGTTTCGACCTCCTCGGTGATTTCGCGCTCGGTAAGGCCCGAAGCAATGCCGGCTTGGACGGCCGGGGTTTCGTCTTTCTTTTCTTCGTTATCCATCTTATCGCTCCCTCCTTAGATATCGAGGTTCTGGACGAACTTGGCATTCCGCGAAATGAAGTCCTTCCGGGGCTCGACTTCGTCGCCCATAAGATCGCTGAAGGCTTTTTCGGCCCGGGCCGCATCGTCGATCGTGATGCGGATCATCTTCCGGACGCTCGGGTCCATGGTCGTTTCCCAAAGCTGCTGGGCATCCATCTCGCCAAGGCCTTTGTAGCGCTGGAACGGATAGCCCGGCTTGAGGTCGAGGGCCTTCTTGAGCTCCTCAAGCTGATCGTCGTTGTAGGCGTAATAGGCGTTGCCCTTGACCTCGACCTTGTAAAGCGGCGGCTGGGCAATGTAGACGAATCCGCCCTCGAGAAGCGGCTTCATAAAGCGGTAGAAGAAGGTGAGCAAAAGGATCCGAATGTGGTCGCCGTCGACGTCGGCATCGGTCATGATGACGATTTTGTGGTAGCGGATCTTGCTGACGTCGAAATTGTCGCGGATGCCGGCTCCGATCGCCGTAATCATGTTTCCGATCTCGCCGTTTTTGAAGATCCGGTCCTCCCGGGCTTTCTCGACGTTGAGAATCTTTCCGCGGAGAGGGAGGATGGCTTGGGTCTTCCGGTCGCGCCCGGTCTTGGCCGAGCCGCCGGCCGAGTCGCCCTCGACGATGTAGAGCTCGCACTCTTCGGGGTTTTTACTCGAGCAGTCGGCCAGTTTCCCCGGCAGGGTCGTGACGCCGAGCGAGGACTTGCGGATCGTCTCGCGGGCCGCTTGGGCAGCCATCCGCCCCTTGGCGGCCGTCTTGACCTTCTCGACGACGGCCTTCGCGGCATCCGGGTGCTCGAGGAAGTACTGCTTGAGCTGCTGCCCGACGATGGTCGAGACGATCTTCCGGACTTCGCTATTGCCGAGCTTCGTCTTGGTCTGGCCTTCGTATTGCGGGTTCGGGTGCTTGACGGAAATGACGCAAGTCAGCCCTTCCCGGCAATCGTCGGTCGTGAAGTTCGGGGCCTTTTCGTCGAGGAGTTTGAAAGAACGGGCGTAATCGTTGACCGTCCGGTTCAGCGCGAGATTGAAGCCCTCGACGTGGGTGCCGCCCTCTTTGGTCGAGATGTTGTTGCAGAAGCTATAGACGCCGTCGCTATTGTAATGGTCGGTCCACTGCATGGCGACTTCGGCATAGATCCGCTCGTTGGTTCCGTCGAGAATCGTCACTTCCTCGGCGCCCGAGCAGAAGATTACCTCGCCGTTGATGGGGGTTTTGCCGGTGTTTATGAAGGAAACGTATTCCTTGATTCCGCCATTGAAGAGGAAGGTGTCGCTCTGGGGCTGCTCGCCGCGGTTGTCGGTCAGCGAGATCCTGACGCCGCCGTTGAGGAAGGCCATCTGGCGGAGGTGGTTCTTGATCGTTTCGTAGTTGAACACCGTCGTTTCGGTAAAGATGGCTGGATCGGGCAAGAAGGTGACTTTGGTCCCAGAGTCGGAGCAATCGCCGATTCGCTCGAGGTGGCCCTTGATCTTGCCTCCGTCCTCGAAACGGACGAAATAGACGCCGCCGTCCTTGTGGACGGTAACTTCGCACCAAAGGGAAAGGGCGTTGACGACGGAGGCGCCGACGCCGTGGAGGCCGCCGGAAACCTTATATCCGCCGCCTTCCCCGAACTTGCCGCCGGCATGGAGCATCGTGTAGGCCGTTTCGACGCCCGAAAGGCCGCTTTTGGCCACCTTGTCGACCGGGATGCCGCGGCCGTCGTCTTGAACCGTCACGGAGTTCCCGGGGTTGATCGTCACCTCGATGTGCTTGCAATAGCCGGCCAAGGCCTCGTCGATGGCGTTATCGACGATTTCCCAAACGAGGTGGTGAAGGCCGGCGGCAGCCGTCGTGCCGATATACATGCCGGGCCGCTTCCGGACGGCTTCAAGGCCTTCGAGGACCTGGATGTTGTCGGCCGTGTACTTGGCATCGGCCTTCTCGACGGTCGACTCGTTGTCGCTATCGACCGCACGGTAGGTGAAACGGTCTTCTTCGGGCACCGCGTCGGCCGCTGCCGTCTCTTTCTTTTCTTCTTCCACTTGTCATTCCTCCCTGACGATGGTTCCGTCTGATATATCGAAGCGGCGCGCCCCTTCGCATTGGAAGGAGGTTGCCGTGATGAAGCATTGGCCGAGTTCCCCGAGAAGTCCCTTGAGATTCTCGGCGCGCTTTTCGTCGAGCTCGCTATGGGCGTCGTCGAGAATGACGATGGGGCGCCGCCGCTCCTCGGCCAGGAGAGCCGGCGCCAGTTTGAAGGCAATCGAGGCGAGGCGGTTTTCGCCCTGCGAGCCGTAGGCGCCGACGTCGAGGCCGTCGACGGCTAGTGAGAAATCCTCGCGTTGGATCCCGACCCCGGTACTCCGGTGCTCGAGATCGCTGGCCCAGGACCTTCGATAAAGGGCCATGGCTTCGTCTTTCGTCCCTTCCTTGAGGAACGGGCGGTAACGGAGCTTCGCGTCTCTCTCCGCGCCCCGCAGGCGGTCGAGAAGGGCAACCCCGCCTCTCTCCAATTCGCCCATGAAGGCCTTGCGGTGCCCGTCGATCGGCACGGCGCACGCCGCCAGACGCTCCGTCACGACCTCGAGAGCGAGCTCGTCGACCCGTTCGGACCTCAGAAGCGCGTTCCGTTCGTCAAGGAGCTTGGCGTGGGTCTTCACCAGGGAGAAGTACTCTTCGCTCCGCTTCGAGATCGCAATGTCGAGGAACGCCCTCCGGGCCGCAGGAGCCCCCTTGAAGAAGGAAGCGTCCTCCGGAGCGTAGGAGAAGACGCTCACCAAGGAGAAGAGTTCCGAGAGTTTTTTCGCCGGATGCCCGTCTATGATCAGGTGGCGCCCGGCTTTCGAGAAGGCGATTTCGATGTCGTGCCGGAGCCCGCCGGCCTCGACCTTCGCCTCGACGAAGGCTTCGTGCTCTCCGTCACGGATGAGCGGAGCGATCTCCCGGGTCCGCCAACCGCGCCCCAGCGAGAGGCACGAGATGGCTTCGGCGAGGTTGCTCTTCCCGGAACCGTTGGGCCCGAGGAAAAGGTTTACCCCCGGCCCCGGCTCGATGACGGCCTCCCGGTAATTCCGGAAGTTGGCCACCCGAAGCCTAAGGAGCTTCATCGGCCTTGACGGCGTACGTCTCGCCCCCAAAGGAGACGAGATCGCCAGGGCGGAGCTTATGCCCCCGGCGAGTTTCGACCTCGCCGTTGACTCGCACTGCGCCCGACTTGATGAGGCGCTTGGCCTCGCCCCCTTCGTCGACGATGCCGGCGAACTTCAGAAACTGGCCAAGGGCAATCGTCTCCGTGCGGATTCCGACCTCCTTAGGTAAATTTTCTCCCATGGAGGTAGTTTACTACATAGTAGTAAAAAAAGAAACGCCCGGAAGGGGCGTTTTCAAGGGCGGCGAACCTCTTTCAACGGGTTCTCATCGGCGTGATGAGTTCCACGATGGAATCGTCGTCGGGATTGCGGACGACGAAAGGCTTCATCTCGGCGGTGAAGGCAAGGGAAACCTCGCTGCACCCGAGAGCTTTGATGGCTTGCGTCACGAAGAGGGCGTTGAAGGCGATGTCGAGGCGGCTGCCCGTGTATTGGACGCCGCCGAGACGCTCGACGGCCGAGCCGGTCTGGTCGCTATAGGAAGAAACCTCGACGCGTTCCTCGTCCATCGAAAGCTTGACGATCGTCCCGTGGTCGCGGGAAAGGACCGAAACGCGGTCGATCGCATTGAGGAAGGCCGTCGCATCGACCGAAAGGAAGTAATTGAAGTTAGTCGGCACAATCGATCCGTTCACCGGGTAGTCTTCGTCGAAAACGCGGCTCGACACGAGGGTGGTGCCGAAGGAGAAGAGAATCCGCTTCGGGGCTACCACGAGCTCCACTTCGCCGGAGCCTTCAAAGAGGCGCGTGACCTCAACGAGGGTCTTCGAGGGGACGTTGGTCGCGAAGCGGACGCTCGGATCGATGGCCATGGTCTTCCGCGAAAGGCGCGCCGAGTTGGTCGCGATGGCCGTGAGGATCCCGGCTTCGGCGGTGAGGTTGATGGCAGTGAGGATCGGCCGGGTGTCTTTGTCGAAGGCGGCGAAGGCCGTCTGGTCGCAAAGCTCGGTCAAGGCCGAGCACGGCACGATGAGGGAAACCCCGTTTTTCTCGTTGTCGAGATCCGGATACTCGTCGGCCGAGATGCAATTGAGCTTCGAAGAGAAGCTTCCGTCCTCGATTTTGGCAATGCGGTCGTCGATGACTTCAAAGCTGATTTCGCTTCCGGCCATCTTCCGAACGACCTCAGTTAGCACGTGGGCGGAGATGAGGGTTGCGCCCGGCTGGGCATTGCGGATGATTTCGTTGCCGTTGATGGAGGCGGGGACGAGGGTCCAAATCGACATGTCTCCATTGCTGGCCACGATGTCGAGCCCGCTCTCGTTGAGTTCAAGCTTGAAGCACATCAATTCCGGCAAAGCGGTTTTGGTCCCGATGGCGTGGCTGGCGATGAGAAGCCCTTTCAGAAACTGGTCTTTGTCGATTGTGAAGCGCATAAGTGACTCCCTTTCCGTGCTAGGCACATTTTATTCTTTAACGCCTTGGCGTGGGAGGGCTGGAGCCCTCGATTACTACATTACGAAGATTTGTTAACTAATAATTATCAGGGCGGTGGAAACGGTGGATAACTTTTGTTTGTTAAGCTACTTTGTTGATTTTTCCGTCTTCCGCGATGCGTATCGGTTTTAAAAATTTATCAGAGGCCATCGGCTATTTCAGTCTTTTGTCGAGATCGGATATGGCCTTTTGGAGACCCTTGTCTGTCTTGAGGGAGTTTTCCACTTTGTTTACACCGTTTATCACCGTGGCGTGGTCCTTCCCGCCGAAGATGGACCCGATTCTCCCGAAGGGGAGGTCGAGTTTGACCCTTATGAGGTACATGGCAATGTGGCGGGCTAGGGCAATCTGGGACGTCCGGATCCGCCCGGTAATTTGATAAGAAGGGAGGTTATAGTACTCGGCGACCGTGTCGATTATCCGCTCGGCCGTCAGTGTTCCGAGAGACTCTTTTACGTCGAGAAGCGGCATGACAGCCGACTTGGCGATTTCGATGGTGATACGCTCGGTATGGGCCCTTTGGACGGCAAAGAAAAGGAGACGGTCGAGGGCTCCTTCGAGCTCCCGGACGTTTTTCCGGAAGGTCTTGGCCAAAAATGTGATGACCTCGGGGTCGAAATCGCCGACGTCGAGACCGTTGGCCTCTATCCGCATCTTCAGGATCTTTTCGCACGTTTCCTCCTCGGGCTGCTCGATGGAGAGGGGGAGCCCCTGGATGAAGCGCGACTTGAGCCGTTCGTCGAGGCCGTTCAGTTTGCTGGGGTGCTGGTCGCAAGTTATGACGACCTGCTTTGAGTGCGCGTAGAAGCTGTTATATATAGAGAAAAAGGTTTCCTCGGTGCTCTTTTTGTTCGCCAAGAACTGGACGTCGTCGACGAGGAGGACGTCGACCGAGTCGCGAAACCAGTCGACAAGGGAAACCCCTTGCTTGTCGCCCGAAACGAATTTCACGTATTCGTTAAGGAAGTCTTGAGCGTGGACATACAGGACCCGGTACTTCGGGAACTTGCTCTTTATCGTGTTTCCGACAGCGTGCAAGAGGTGCGTTTTCCCAAGGCCCGAATTCCCATAAATGAGAACGGGGTTATAAAGCTTGCCGGGGTTTTGGGAGATGATGAGGGAGGCCTGATAGGCATCGCGGTTGCTTTCCCCGACGACGAAATTCTCGAAAGTGTATTCAGGTTTTATGTAAGAATCGGAAAAGAAGGCGGGTTTTGCGGGCGTAATTTGCGTACCTTCGGAAATATCGCCCTTGGTTACGTAACGGATGCCGTAGTCGGTTTGGGTGCATTCGGCCAAGGCGTCCCCCACTTGCTGCCAGTAGTTGGCCGGGATGATTTGAGCGGCCAGCTTGGAGTTGACAACGACGTTGATCGTCTTGCCGTCGATTGAGTATATGTAGGAGTCTTTGAAAAACGTTTCGTATACTTGCTTGTCAAGCGCTTCATCCAAGCGTTTGAGGACGCGTCCCCAGAGGGCGGTGAGTTCGCTGATCGATGCGGTTTCCATATGCTGTGAACGGCTTAAAGTTTAGCCAAAGAAGAGGGTTGTGGAAGGTTTTCCACCAAAAGAGTTATGTTTTCCACCGAACCATCTGTGGGAAACTTCGAAAACATCGGCAGAAGAAGTTTTCCACATCTTTTTGAATGTGGATAAATGGTGGAAAACTTTTGTGGATAACTGTGTTTGTGGAAAACTATAAAATTTATGGTGTTTTCCACCATTAATCTACTAGCAAAACATTAGTGGCCGCCGCAACAATTTAATTTTCTCCACCAAGCTGTGGAAAACCTATCCACCGCGGTGTGAAGAACTTTTTCTTGACTTGCAATGTACTTACTACTTCGGTAGTTTTCCACATTTTTGGTGAAAAAGCGCCTTTAGGGCGCGGTTATATGTGGAAAACTCGCCATATGAAACAAGAAAAGCGAAAAAATGTGAAATTTCCAGTCATTGTTTTCAAAAATGTTGATAAGTCTCTCATGCGCGTGTGGGCGCGATTTTTGTTGTTACGGGTTTAGCGAGCCGGTATAATCGCCCTGCACGCAAATTTCGGAGGTAATAAACATGAAGAAAACGTATCAGCCTTCCAAGGTTAAGCACCGGAATGTTGCCGGCTTCCGCGCCAGGATGGCGACCCACAACGGCCGCAAGGTCCTTGCTCGCCGCCGCCTCAAGGGCCGGGCCCGCATCGCGGCCTAAGCTTTCCGCTTGATGAAAAAAGGCAACCGGATTCTCGCCCACGAAGAGTTCCTCGAGGTGGAAAAAAGCCCGACCTCGCTAAGGACGAGCGACTTCATTCTCTTCAAGCGGAAGTCCTCCCTAGATAAACTTAGGGTGGGAATCTCGGTTTCCAAAAAGAACGGGAACGCGGTTCGCCGGAACCTAATAAAACGCCAGGTCCGGTGCATGCTCGACGCCTTCCTCGACACGAGGGAGGCTGTCGATCTCGTCGTCATCGTCAGGAAGAACTACGACCCCGAGAAGTTCCACGCGAACAAAGAAGAACTCGGGAAGGCCCTGGCTGCACTTGGAGATACACTTTGAACAAATCAGCAAAAATCAAACTGCTCGCTGCCCTAGGATTGTTCGGCGGCGCGCTTGTCCTCTCTAGCTGCACGGCTTCTTTTTGCTCTAATCGAGACGCCGCTTCGATTGCCTATGCCTACGAACAGGGCGTCACGGTTTATTGCGACAAGGACGAAGTGCCGGAAGACTACCAAGGGGACGGGCTTTCCTGGCCTGTTTATCCGGAAGAGGGAAACGATACCCTCTATGCCTACATTCCGGTCAACGCCGACGGAACCTATGCGGCTACCTCGGCAACCTACCTGAACACGAACATCATCGCCGGCGCGGCGAGCAATTCTTACGCCGTCCCGACGTTGGATTTCTGGAAAGAACTCGACAAGAAAGTGCTCGACAAAGCCATCGAGACCGCCCAGGAGAGCGGATCCGATCTTTTTGCCGGACTGAGCAAGGCCACCGTTACGGCCGAGCAAATCAACCCCTATGTCGACCCGAACCCGACCGCGGCCGACGCGGAACAAAACCCCGATTCGATCCTTCGCCTCTTTGGCTATGTGAAGTTCTACGGCGATAACGACACCACCTGGGCTTATTTCGACGCCTGGGTCGAGGAAATCGACAAATCGCTAGGGATCGCGGCTTCGGCCAGCGACGACTTCCTTTCTTACTACAAAACACAAGTCAACACGACGGTAAACGCCAACCGCAGCTGCATCGCCACGGTGCCGAACAGCACCATCAACGACTCCTACGGCCATTATGGTCCCAACGGCAATTGGGAAGTCTCGATGACGATTAAAGATTGGGGGTATGCTTGGGGCAAAGGTCCCTTCGAAGGCCTCATCGTCTACCCGGTGGCTTGGCTCGTCGACACCTTCGCGGTCGGTATCGAGCCTGCCCTTACCGGCATCGGGCAGATCGTTTCGATCATCCTCGTAACCTTCATTATCCGGGCCGTCGTTCAGCTCGTCACCTTGAAGAGCACCCTCGACCAGCAGCGGATGCAGGCCCTTCAACCGCAAATCGCCAAGCTTCAGGCCAAGTATCCGAACTCCAACACCAACAAAGCCGAACAGCAGCGCCTTTCCCAGGAACAGATGATGCTGTACAAGCGGAACCACATCAATCGCTTTGTGGAGCGCTGTCC
>CASFWS010000038.1 GCA_949298295.1 uncultured Bacillota bacterium
CGAAGGCCCCGCCCTTGATGGCCCGGATGCCTTCGCAGATGGCGATGGTGCCGGCTTGGAAAGCCTTCTGCTCGAAGACGCCCATCGGCCCGTTCCAGAAGACGAGGCGGGCTTTCTTGAGCTCGCTCTTGTACATCTCGGCGGTCTTCGGGCCGATGTCGCAGCCTTCGTAGCCATCCGGGATGTCCCCTTCGATTGTCTTGATGAGACGGTCGCTAGTCTCCTCGAAATGGTCGGTCACGACGCTATCGACGGGGAGGAGAAGGCGGCCCTTGGCCTCTTCGTAGCACTTCTTGGCATAGTCGAGCTGGTCGTCTTCGACCGGGGAGGCGCCGACCTTTTCGCCGAGGGCCTTCTTGAAGGTATAAGCCATGGCCCCGCCGATGAGGATTTTGTCACACTTCCTAAGGAGGCTATCGATGACCTTGATTTTGTCGGACACCTTGAAGCCGCCGAGGACGGCGACGTAGGGGCGGTCATTTTCGCTCGGCTCGACGCAGCGGCTTAGGTTCTCGACTTCCTTGAGCATGAGGTAGCCGAGGGCAACGGGCTTGCCTTCCGCCTTCATAACCGTCGGGACGCCGACGGTCGAGGCGTGGGCCCGGTGGGCGCTTCCGAAGGCGTCCATCACGTAGACGTCGGCAAGGGAGGCCCACTCCTTAGCGAGCTCTTCGTTGTTCTTTTCCTCGCCCTTTTCGTAGCGGGTGTTCTGAACGAGGAGGATTTCCCCGTCCTTGAGCCCTTCCACCGCTTTTTGGAGTTCCTCGCCGCGGGTGGCCGGGCAGAAAGAGACCTTGACGCCGGGCAAAAGCTCAGCAAGGGCCTTCGCGACCGGGGCCATGTCGTTGGCCTTCTTCATTTCCTCGATCTTGGCGGGATCAGGTTCCTTCCACTTGATCTTCCCAAGGTGGGACATGAGGATGAGCCTCGAATCGCCTTCGAGAAGCTTCTTGATGGTCGGAAGGGCGGCGACGATGCGGTTGTTGTCGCGGATGACGCCGTTTTTCTGCGGGACGTTGAAATCGACCCGGACATAGACCTTCTTGCCTTTGAGGTCCTTGAGATTGTCGACAGTAAGCATGCAGTTGTCTTCTCCTTTTTGCTTGCGAATGAATTCTAGCACGTAGCGGGCAATCGTTGGAAAAAGGGACCCCGAAGGGTCCCTCTTAAGAGACGCAGATTACTTGCAGCCGAGAACCTTGCCGTAGATGCCGGCGAGGCGAATGTACTGGCAGGTGAACGAGAACTCGTTGTCGTACCAGCTGACGACCTTGACGTGCTCGTCGCCTTCGGGGGTGTCGAAGACGACGGTCTGGGTGGCGTCGAAGATCGAGCCTTCGGTCCGGCCGATGATGTCGCTGGAGACGATTTCGTCTTCGGTGTAGCCGAGGACGTCCTTAAGGGTGGTCTCGGAAGCTTCCTTCAAAGCGGCATTGATCTCTTCCTTGGTCGTCTTCTTGCCGAGGACGAGGGAGAGGTCGACGAGGGAGCCGGCGGGAACCGGGACCCGGATGGCGCCGCCCATGAGACGGCCCTTGAGCTCAGGGACGACGAGGTTGATGGCCTTCGCCGCGCCGGTGCTCGTCGGGACGATGTTGGAAGCCGCCGCCCGGCCGCGCCGGAGGTTGCCCTTGGCGAGGTCGAGGATGGTCTGGTCATTGGTGTAGGCGTGGACGGTCGTCATGAAGCCGCCCTTGATGCCGTACTTGTCCTGAAGGACGCGGACGACCGGAGCAAGGCAGTTGGTCGTGCAGCTGCCGCCGCTGATGATGGTCATGTCCTTCGTGAGCTTATCGGTGTTGACGCCGTAAACGAAGGTCGGGATGTCCTTGCTGCTCGAGGGAGCCGAGATGATGACGCCCTTCGCGCCGTTATGGAGGTGGACGTCCCCGTCTTCGTGGCTCTTGAGGCGGCCGGTGCACTCGAGGACGATGTCAACCCCGTACTCGCTCCACTTGAGGTCGTGGGGATCCTTCTTGCCGAGAACCGGGATCTTGACGCCCTTGAATTCGATGTAGTTCTCGAGGACCTTGCCCTCTTCGTCCTTCGTGACGACGCCCTTGATGTCGTCGACGTGCCAGCTCCCCTGGGTGGTGTCGTACTTGAGGAGGTAGGCGAGGGTCTTGGCATCGACGAGGTCATTGATGGCGACGACTTCGAAGCCGCCGACTTCGTAGGCCCTCCGGAAAGCGAGCCGGCCAATGCGGCCGAACCCATTGATCGCGAGTTTGATTGACATTTCGATTATGTCCTCCTTATGAAACCGCAAAAAGATTATAGGCCAACCCCATCCTATTGAGAAGCATTTACCGATTTAGCGGTTTTTTGCCTTAGCCTATGGCTAATCGGTCATCAGCTAGGACAGGGAAAGACCCAAAAGGGGAATTGGGGCGTCAAAGTCCCTCGAGGAGCTTGCCCGGGTCGACGTGGAGGGCCAAGGCGATCCGCCGGAGGGTCAATGAGGAAGGGTTCCGCTTCCCCCGTTCGAGGTCGCTTAGGTAGCTCTTTGAGACCCCGCTTTCGATGGCCAGCTCCAGCTGGCTCATCTTCCTTTCCTTCCTTAGATAGGCAATGCGGGCCCCGAGGAAGAGGAGGAAGCCTTCCCGGAAGCTAGGCATCGCCCTTGCCTCCGAAGTCCTCGAGGAGCTTCCTGAAGAGATGGTTGACGTTGCTTTTGCTCACCGTCGTCCCCGTCTTCTCCCCGAGCAGCTTGGCAAGCTCATTCATCGAGGCATCGGGATTGGCCTTCCGGAGGGCAACGAGAACGGCCAGCTTGGGGTTGTTCGATAGGTATAGGGGGTTTCGGGAAGCCCGCTCGATGGCCTTAAGCTGCCTTTCCCCCGCCTCGTAGCTCCGCCGGTAATTCGCGCCATCGAGATTGGAGAAACGGTTGGAAATCGCCGCAAATTCGCGGTCGACCCGCGCGTTTTCGAAGCGGAGGCAGCTTTCTTGGGCCCCGATGAAGACGAGGAAGTCGCTGATCGAGGAGCTTTTCTTAAGGTAAAGGACGTCCTTCCGCCCCCGCTTCGTCATCTTGAACGGGAAACGGGGACCGGCCCTTTGAAGAAGGCGGAGGAGGGAGGAGGACTCTTCCCGGGGGGCGCTGATCTCGAGGTGGTAGTTGCTGCTCCGCGGGGAGGAGACGGAACCGCTCGCGAGGAAGGCCCCGGCAAGATAGGCCGCCTCCTTTTTCTCGTCGCTTACGAAAGAGGGGTCGATTTCGCCTTCTTCCGGGAGAAGAAGGGAAGCCCGACGCCCCCCTTCGTCGTCGAGGATAACCTTGTAAAGGAGGCGCGAAAGGTAGCCCTTTCCCCGGACGTAGGCAAAGCGGGCCCGCTCATCGAAGGCTTCCCGGATCCGCTCGTAAAGGGCCCGGGCGATCTGGGCGTGCTCGCTATAGAAGACGACGGCACCGCCCTCCCGCTTGCCGCGTAGGCGGAAATAGGAGGAAAGAAGAGAAAGGGAAGGGTCCTTCCCCCGAGGCAGGGAAGCGCATTCCTCCTTGGCGTATTCGGCAAAGGAATAAGGGGCATCAACGACCATAGTGGCCATGGCGCTTCTCCTCGCGGTGGAAGAGAAGGCTCTTGCCCTCCTTGAAGCATTCGTGGAGGCGGGAGGCGAAATAGACGCTCCGGTGCTGCCCGCCCGAGCAGCCGACGGCAAAGACGACGAGGCGCCTCCCGTCGCGGAGCGCCGATTGGTAGGAAAGATGGGCCGCTTCCTCGGCCATCTTCATGAACTCCGAGGAGAGAGGGTCTTCCTCGATGTAGGAGCGGACCGCCTGGTCGAGGCCGGAGAGGGGCCGAAGTTCTTCGACCCAATAGGGGTTTTTGACCATCCGGGCGTCGAGGACGACGTCGGCGTCGAGGGGTAGGCCGTACTGGAAGCCGAAGCTCTCGAAAAGGATGGTCGGGCCCTTCTCCCCGACGAGGGCGGAGAGGCGGTCCTTCAGCTCGACGTTCGAGAGGAAGGAAGTGTCGATGACGTAATCGAAGGAAGGGCGGCACGCCTCGAAGGCCGCCTGGTCGCGGTCGAGGCATTCTTCCTTCGAAAGGCCCTTGGCTTCGAGAGGATGGGTGTGGCGGGTCAACCGATAGCGCCGCCGCAGCTCCTCCCGCCCGGCCGTCAGCCCGATCGCCAGCAGCTCGAAGCGGCTGTCTTTGGAAACGATATCCACCGCTTTCCGCAAATCGACGATCGGCACGGAAACGGCCATCTTCGAATAGACCTGCGGGTGGTTCAGGATAAGGAGAAGGAGGGAGGGCAAAAGCTCGCCGGGCAGATCCATGATCGTTCGATAGCCCTGCTCCTCTAAGGAAAGAAGGGCCGTCGTCTTCCCGGCCCCGAGAAGGCCCGAAAGGAGGACGATTTTCAGTTTATCCATGCTTTTTCCTCCGGAGATAGGCGGCCAAGGCGTTCGCGGCTATCGCCCCGTCGCTCAAGGCGGTGACGACCTGCCGGAGCCCTTTCCTCACGATGTCCCCGGCCCCATAAAGCCCCTCGATGGAGGTTGCCATCGTCTCGTCGACGAGCAAAAAGCCCTTCTCTTCCTTGACGCTAAGCCCCGATAGGAAGGCAAGGGCGCTCCTTTCGCCATAAAGGGGGAAGACGGCTTGGACTCGAATTTCCTTTTCCTTCCCATCGATCTTCGCGGCCGCGAGGATTCCCCCGCCTTCTTCCCTGAGGGAAAGGATCTCCGCCCGGAAAAGGCGCTCGACGTTACCGGGGAAGGCTTTCCCGTCGCTTTCCCCTTTCGAAAGGAAATAGACCTTCGAGCAGATCGAGGAAAGGTAGGAGGCCTCTTCCTCGGCCCGCCCCCCTTCTCCATAAACGAGGACTTCCTTTCCCCGGAAAAGAGGGCCGTCGCACGTCGCGCAATAGGAAATCCCGCGCCCGCGGAGTTCTTTTTCTCCGGGCAGGAGAGGTTCATAGACGAAGCCCGTGGCAACGAGCACCGCTTGGACCCGGTAGTCCTCGACATCGGAATGGACAAGGAAGAAGCCGTCCTCTTTCCGCACCGAAAGGACCTCGCCGTAAGAGGCTTCGACGCCGCTAGCCTCCGCGCTCTTGGAAAGGGCAAGGGCCAGCTGATATCCGGGGAGTGGCAAAAAGCCCGGCATGTTGGCGATTTCGTGGATGTTATTGAGCTTTCCGCCCGGGGCGCCCCTATCGAGCAAGGCAAAGGAAACCCCGGCCCTTTTGAGGTAGATGGAGGCCGCTAGCCCGGCCGGGCCGGCCCCGATGATCAATGCATCAAGCTCCACCATGAAGAAAGCACCTCCGGCAAATCTTTATAGGAATCGACGTAGCCTTCCGGCTCGAGCCCTTCCGGGATCGAGCGCGGGTAAAAGCGGACGAGGAAGGCCGGGATCCCGGCGTTATGGGCGGTTAGGAGATCGTAAGAGGAGTCGCCGAGGTAGGCGGCATCTTCCTTCTGCGCCCCGAGGAGGGCAAGGATCTTATAGACCCCGGACGGATCGGGCTTCATCGGGGCGTCGCCTCCGGCCACGACGGCGTCGAAGCAAGGGGCGATGCCCTCTTTTTCGAGGGCCATGAGGGCCTGCTCGCGGCGCTTGTTGGTGTGAAGAGCCAGCCGGCACCCCTTTTCCTTGAGGGCAAAAAGAGTTTCCTTCTCCCCCGGGAAGAGGCTCGCTAGGGTTGGATAAAGGGGGACGGCTTCCTCGACGTAGATCCGCTCGACCTCTTGGGGATCGCGGTCCGGGAAGCACTTCCGGCACGAATCGATGAGGGGCGGCCCCGAAAAGGCCTCGAGTTCCCGTAGAGTCAGCTTCCGGGAGGGATCGAGCCGGGCGAAGACCCTTAGCCAGGTCGCGACGACAAGCAGCTCGCTATCGAGGCTCGTCCCATCCATGTCGAGGATGAGGAGTTTTCCGTCAAAGGGCCTGGACAGAGGTCTCTTCCTCCCGCCGCAGCGTCTTGTTCCGGTCGTAGCGCCCCCAAAGCTCGATGAGGGGCAAAAGGGAGCCGGCGAGGAGGAAAACGGCCGAAAGGGCAAAGCCGTAGGAAAGATTGGCCGTCGCCTCGCTCCCGACGAGGTAAGCCGCGCCGAGGGAACTCGTCCCGGCGAAGAAAAGGATGGCCGTGACGATTCCGATAACGAAATCGGCATAAAGAAGGAGGCTATCCACCCCGAAGTAGCTAGGCGTGCCCTTGGCTTGCCCCAAAGAGAGGCGGTCGGCCTTCAAGCGGAAGGAGAAGACCCCCTTCCGGTAAAGGAGGGAAAAGGCGAAGGCCACGGCCGAGACGAGCCAGCAGACGAGAAGGAAGACGAAGGCGGCTAGATAAGCCGGGGCCATCCCGCCGAAGATGATTTGATAGCCCCCGTAAACGACGATTTCCGAACCGTCGACGACGTTGAGGGAAGGGAGGGCCAAAAGGGCAAAGGGCAGGCTTGCGAAGACGAGGGAGGAGATAGCGTAAGGAAGCGTCCCTTCTTTCTTCGCCGAGGCGTCGTGGAGATGGAGGTAAAGGACGATGGCAGCCCCGATGAGGATATAGGCCATCGAATTGACGACGCTCCAGGCGCCGTCGGTTCCCATGTTGAAGGAAGAGTCGCGCATCGGTTCCATGACCATCCGGACAAGGCCGTACCAGATGAAGTAGGCCCCGCCGAGGTCGCCCCCGGAGAGCTTCTTCTTGAAGAGGGCGGGGAGCCCCTTGGCGATAAGGAAATAGCCGATAAGGTTCATGACCCCCTCGATGAGGAACAGCGGGACGTAAATCTGGCCAACCGGCAAAGGGGTGCCGGCATTGGAAATATGCATTTGCTCGAGAAGCCAGTTGGGCAAGAAGCTCCAGCCCTCAACGCTTACCGCCTGGCCGTAGACCTCGCAGTTGAAGAAGTTTCCCCACCGCCCGATGAACTGGGCGAGGAGAATCGTCGGGACGATGATGTCGACCGCCCAGCGCGGATCGACGTATTTCCGGCGGAAGCGGAGGAAAAGGAAGCCGACGATGATGCCGGCCGCCGCCCCGCCGAGGATCGTAAGGCCCCCGTTCCAAATCTCGAAAACGCTATACCAGGGCCGGCCGGCGAACTCGCGGTTCCAGTTCCCAACCACGTACCAAATCCGCCCGCCGATAATGCCGGCCGGGAAGGCGACGAGGACGAGGGTGTCGATGATGCCGTGCTTGTGGTAGCGCTTATAGAGGGCGTGGTCGCAGATGATGTAGCAAAGGGCGACGCCGAGCAGGTAGCAAAGGGCATACCACGTGATGTGGAGGCCACCGCTATGCCTTTCCCCGGCCCTTAGCCAGTAGACCCCTTCCTCCCCGAAGCCGATGCCGGAAATGAGCGGGTAGGTCACAAAGGGGCCAAGCCCTGAGGTCCCAAGGACAAAGGAAAGGATGGCGACCGGAATCGAGCAATAAAGGAACACGTTGACGAATTTCTTCGTCGCCGGATCCATCTTTTCCTTCTTGAGGCGGATCGAAATCAAACCGACGAGAGAGGTCGCCGAGAAGCCGAAGACGAAGGCCCCGATGAGGGCGCTTGCCATATAGAGGGGATAGTTGATGGCCTCCCCGGCGAAGACGCTTTCCGAAGGGTAGACTTCCATCGAAGCCCAATCCGGGTTGGCCAGGAAGAAGGTCAGGGCGAAAAGAAGGAAGCCCGCACCGAGGATCCCAGCCCCCGCGAGCGAGAGATAGAGGGGCTTTTTGCGGTAGGAAATGACGGCTTCGGCCTTGTTGAAGGCCGCGATTCGCGAATAGAACAGATAGCCGCCGCCGATAACCAGGAGGGCGCCGGCAACCAAAGTAACAATCGATTCCGTGTTCATATCGTAGGTAGTCTACTAGGAGAGTTGGCCTTTTGCCACCGCCTCGGCCAAAACTTTCCTGAGGTAACGCCCGGTATAGCTTTCCTCGACCTTGCTGACCTCTTCCGGCGTTCCCTTGGCGACAAGATAGCCCCCCTTGTCGCCGCCTTCCGGCCCGAGGTCGATGATGTAGTCGGCAACTTTGATAATGTCGAGGTTATGCTCGATGACGATGACCGTATCGCCGTGGTCGACGATGGCGTTCAAGACGGCGACGAGGCGCTTCACGTCGTCGTTATGGAGGCCGGTCGAGGGCTCGTCGAGGATGTAGACGCTCCGCCCGGTCGGGCGCTTTTGCAGCTCGCTGGCCAGCTTGACCCGCTGAGCCTCCCCGCCCGAAAGGGTCGTCGCCGGTTGCCCGAGTTTCACGTAGCCGAGCCCGACATCGACGAGGGTCTGGATCTTCCGGGCGATTTGGGGCCGGGCGCCGAAGAAGGAAGCGGCTTCCTCGATGCGCATATCGAGGACGTCATAGATGGATTTGCCCTTGTAAAGGCAGCGGAGGGTCTCCT
>CASFWS010000039.1 GCA_949298295.1 uncultured Bacillota bacterium
ATTCGTCGATGACGACGATGACGAAGGGAAGCTTCTCGTAGCCCTCTTCCTCGGCCATCCGGTTGAAGTCGCGGATGTTAGAAAGGGAATCGACGTCGAGGATGTCGTAGCGCCGCTCCATCTCCTCGCACAGCTTCTTGAGGCATACCTTCGCCTCGTCGGCGTCCTTGATGACGTGGGTGAGGAGGTGCGGGATGTCCTTGTACTTGTTCATCTCGATCCGCTTGGGGTCGATGAGGACGAGGCGGAGGTCTTCGGGGCGGTTCCTCATGATGAGGGACATGATGAGGCCGTGCATGAAGATCGACTTACCCGAGCCGGTGCCCCCGGCCACGAGCATGTGGGGGAATTCCCCGAGGTCGGCCGCGATGTAATCGCCGGAAATCGACTTCCCGAAGGGAATGTAGAGGTTCTTCTTGGCCCCGGTCGGGAGGTGCTCGACCATTTCCCTAAGGGGGACGATCGTCGTTTTCGTGTTGGCGATCTCAAGGCCGGAAGTCGTCTTCCCGGGGACGATTTCCTCAAAGCGCGTCGGAAGGCCGGAGAGGCGGACCGAGATGTCGCGGACGTAGCGCCCGATCGTCGAGACCTGGACCCCGGGCTGGCACTTGATGTCGTAACGGGTGACCGAAGGGCCGACGGTATAGCCGACGACCTCGGCCCCGACCCCGAAGTCGGAAAGGGTCTGGTTGATGATCGCCGAGCGGGCGTCGCATTCGCTTTGGATGGCGAGGGAATCGCCCTCGCCTTCGTAAGTTTTGAGAAGGTCGAGGGAGGGGAAGACGTAAGGCGGGAGGGGATGAGCCCGACGAACCCCGAGCTTCTCGTAAGGGGTAAGGGGCTCGGGCTCAGGTTCGGGCTCGGGCTCAGGCTCAGGTTCCGCCGCCTCAAGCATCTCCTCTTCCCGCACGGTGGCCGGGCCGAGGGAAAGCTCGTCGAGGGAAAGCTCCCCAGGAAGGGGCGGGCGGCTTTCTTCTTCCGCTTCTTCCGCCGGCAAAGGCTCTTCGGGAGCCGGGGCTTCCTCCTCTTCCGGGATGGCCTCCCCGGAGAAGGAAGGAGCTTCCATCGAAGGGGAAGGGGGAAGGGGGGTCGGAGCGATCGGTTCCTCTTCTTTGAGATCGAGGCCGAAAGAGGGCTCGGAGGGAACTTTTTCCGAAAGGACGGAGGAAGACCCTCGGCCCGGCACCTCGAGGGGAACGACCGGCGGGAGGTCATTGCGAGGCGGAGACGGGGGAAGGGAAGGCGCTTCCTCGCCTTCGAGGTCGGAGAGGGAAAGCTCGTTCTCGATGCGGGGGGTTTCCTCTTCCGGCTTCCTCTCGGGCGGAATCAAGGGCTCGACTTTCCGCATGGCACTCGGCTTTTCCTCCTCGGGGAAGGCAAAGCGGGCCTCTTGGAGCCCAGGGAAGCGGATGGCTTCCCGGGGGATGTAATCGGGAAGGGGCGAGGGGGCGACTTCTTTCGGGAGGGCCCCTTCGGCCTCGGGGGCGTAGCGGAGGCCGTCCACCTTCCCTTCGCCCTCGCTTACGAGGGTTGGAGGCGTCTGGAAATAGACGCTCCCCTTCTCTTCCTTCATAAGGGAGGGAGCTTCGAAAGATGGCGCCTCGGAGCGCCGGGCCCGGGCTTCCTTGACCCGGGCATCGAGCTTCGAGCAATAGGAAGCGATGTAGGGGTAAAGGAAGAGAATGAGGGCAGCGAGGGCAAGGATGCAGCCGATGAGGGCCGAAAGGAAGTTCCCGGCGCTCATGGCGAGGGAAGAAGCCCCCGGGGTCACGACAAGACCCCCGGCAAGGCGGAGGTCGACGAAGGCGCCCGCTCCCCTAACGTAGGCCGCCGCGGCCTCCTCGAAGAAAGCTTCGGGACCGGTGACGATCTCAGAGGCATAGGAGGCGAAGGCCAGGAAGAAATTAAGGGAGAGGGCCAAAAGGAGGACGCTCAGGAAAAGGCGAAGCCCGCCTTTCTTTCCCGGGTAGGGCCGGCCCGTAAAGGCGAGCGAAAGCCCGGTGAAAAGAAGGTAAGGGGTGAGCACATAGAAATAGGAGAGGCCGAAAAGGTAGGAGAGCCCGTAGGCGAGGGGGTAGAAGGCCCCGAGAGGGGAAAGGAGGAGGAAGAGCACGCAAAGGAAGAGAAGGAGCCCGAGGCTCCGGAAAAGGCTCTTCCGGGAATAGTTGCCCCGCTTCTTCATCTCACTCCGCCTCGACGATGAGCGGCAGGACAAGGGGTTCCTTCCCGGTCGTCCGCCGGATGAGCCGGTTGACCCGGTCGTAGGCTTTCTGCTTGATGTCCTCGAGCTTCGAGCCGGCCTTGAGGCCGTCCTCGACCTCGCTTAGGAAGTGGCGCGAGACTTCCTTGACGATGGCGTCCGAATCCTTGAGGAAGACGAGCCCGCGGAGCTGGACGTCGGGCCCGGCGAGGATCTTCCGCCGCCCCTTCGAGACGGTAAGGGCCATGAGGACGACCCCCTGGGAGAGGCGTTCACGGTCGGCGATGACCGAGGATTGGACGTCCCCGACGCCGATGCCGTCGATGTAGACGTCCCCGACCTTGACCCCCTCGGAGAAGAGGCGGGCGCCGGTTTCGTCGATGATGAGGCTCGTACCGTTCTCGAGAAGGAAGACGGAGTTGTGATTGAGGCCGAGGCCCATCGAGAGGGCGATCTCGGCGTTGGCGAGCATGTCCTTATAAAGGCCCTTGGCCGGGACGTAGTACTTCGGCTTCAAAAGGGCGATGACCGTCTTGAGGTCCTCTTCGGAAGCGTGCATCCGGAGGAAGCCCTTCCGGGGAAGGGTGACGATCGAGGCCCCGCTCCGGTAAAGAGCGTCGAGGGCATCGGTCGCCTCGAGTTCGTTGTTGTCGTCGGAAAGGGTCCCGACGGCGAAGGTATCTTCTGGGGAGAGGCGGGCCTGGGTCCCCTCGTTTTGCCCGGCGGCAAGGAGGGCGATCTTCCCGAAGAGCTTCCGCTTGCTCGCGAGCATGAGGCAGAAGACGTCGAGGGAGCGAAGGCGGTTGATGTCCTCGCTCGGGGCGTAGGAATCCCGGGGGATGAGCAGCTGCCCCGAGGACTGCATGGCCTTGATGAGCGAGGCCGTCTCTTGGTCATAGGGCACGATCTTCTTCCCGAGGGAAAGGGCAAGGCCCACCGCTTCGGTCACGTTGTAGAAATTGCTCGAGGCGATGGCAAGGTAGAAGCGCCCCTTGGCGTTCTTCATCGGCTCGGCGATGTGGGGGGTGAGCTTATATAGAGGGGCCGTGTAGCCCTTCCGCGAGGCGTAAAGGGACTCGGTCAAAAGAACGAGGGTCTTTTCCTCGGCGAGGCGGGCGAGGGCATTGAGGTCGCTTAAGAAGTTCTTGTCGCAGTTATTCTCGATGACGTAGTCGGAGGTATAGACGACGTTTCCGCGGCTCGTCGCTATGGCGATGCCGGAGCTATTGGCGATGTTATGGGAAGTCCGGTAGAAGGACACCTTCCGCCCGTCGACGAGGAAGCTCGAGGTCGGGGCGACGACATGGAGGTCGAATTCCTTCGGGTCGATGGCCCGGCTCGAGGCGGCGAAGGAAGTAAGCATCGCCTTGGACACCTCGCTTAGGTAGACGGGGGCCGGGACGTCGCGGTAGACGTAAGGAAGGGCCCCGAGCTCGTCGGCGTGCCCGTGGAGGATGAAATAGGCCTTCACCCGATCCTTGTTTTCCTTGAGCCAATCGAAGTTGGGGATGACGTAGTCGACCCCGGGCATCCGGCGGTCGGGCTCCCGGGAGCCGCATTCGATGACGTAGAGGGCGCCGTCGATGTCGACGACGAGGCAGTTCTTCCCTTCCTCGTCGAGGCCGCCGAGAGACAAAATCTTGACAGTTTCGTTCATGTGCATTCCTATGAAAAGCCCCGCTCAGGGGGTTCCTTCCCCTTGATTATAATCAAGAAACCCCCTTTCGACAGGGGGTCAAGGCCATTTGGAACCTCTTTCAGATGCTTTCAGATGCTTTCCCACCCCCGGCGGAGGAGGCAAGGCCCTCCGCGAAGGGGGAAAATGGCGATGCCCTCCGGGTCGAGGACGGCATAGGTTGCCGGGTTCCCGCCCTTCGGGAAGCCGACGCTCCCGGGGTTCAGGAAAGAGGCGAAATCCTTCTTCTCGAGGAGATAGACGTGGCTATGCCCGAACATAAAGAGGTCGGCTCCCTTTCCGGCCAGGCCCTCGAAGGAAGGGGCGTCCCCGTGGAAAAGGGCGCACCGCCGCCCGAAGAGTTCGACGAGGGCGTTAGGGAGGAGGGGGTCAAATAGGACCATCCAATCGACCCGGGAGTCGCAGTTTCCCTGTATGAAGAGCTTCTGTGCCCCAATGGAATTGAGCATCTTCGCGCATTCCATCGGCTCGTAGTCGTCCGGCACCCCGTTCCGGGGGCCGTTGTAGAGGAAGTCCCCAAGACCGATGACAAGGTCGGGGCTTTCCCGCTCGATGGCCGCTAGGAGGTCCTTGCAGGCTCTTGTCCGCCCGTGGAGATCGCTGAAGACCAGCGCTTTCGTTATCTCGTCCATGGTCCGTTTTCCTCCTTCTTGAAGCTGCGGGTCGCCACGAGGTCGACCCCCTCTAGGTCAAGGAAGTCCTTGACGAGCACGTCCCCGGCTTTGACCGGGGCTTCGACCTTTATCCGGGAAATGGCGGCCATCCCTTCGAAGAGCTTCCCTTTCGGGATCGGGGCCGAGGTCTTCACCGGGCAAAGGGGAAGAAAGGCCCCGGAAAGGGCGACGGTCGAGGTGAGGATCCGCTCGGGAGCGGAAACTTCCTTCATCCCGTAGTCTTTGCCGCGCGGGCAGAAGTTGCCATTGACCTCGAGTGTTTCCTCGTCGACGGTCAGATGGCACCCCCGCGGGCAGCGGATGCAAACGAGCTCCCTCAATGGCATAGTTTCACCTCAATAGTCGTTTTTTGGCTGAAATCTAGTAACTTCTTAGGAATTTTGACAAATTCCATTTCGCTAGGGATAATCGACATTTTCTTAATCTTCTTTAGTATCTTGTCCCCTTGGGAGAACACGAGGAAGCAATCCTTATTCGGGACGCGGACGCGGAAGCGGAAGAGAACCTCTTCCTCCCCGCTTTCTCGGATCCGCCCCGGAATCAGGTAGCCGATTCCGTCCCCGGCCTCGGAAAGGAGTTCCCTTCCACCGCTCGCCCGCTCGCCCAGGGCCATCTTGGCCGCTTCCCGCCCGGCCGTTTCGGCCTCCAGAGCGACGTTGTCGACGAGGTCGTGGACATGGAGGGCGTTCCCGGCCATGAAAAGGCCCGGGAGGCTCGACATGAAGGAATCGTCGACCTCGATTTGACCCGCCCGGTTCTTTTTGAGGCCGAGGGGCCTTAGGAGGCTAAGGAGGGGAAGAAGGCCGATCGAGAGGACCAAGGTGTCGCATTCGATCCGCCGCCCCGTTCCCGGGATCGGCTTCCGGTCGGGCCCCACTTCGCTCAGCTCGATGGCCGCGAGCCGCCCTTTCCCGTAGGCCCGGGTCACCGTGTGGCTGAGGTAAAGGGGGATGTCGTAATCCTCGAGGCACTGGACGATGTTACGATTCAGGCCGTTCGGATAGGGGCAAAGCTCGGCCACCCCGAGGACTTTCGCCCCTTCGAGGGTGAGGCGCCTCGCCATGATGAGGCCGATGTCGCCGGACCCGAGGATGAAGATCTTATTACCGGGGAGATAGCCGTAATGGTTGAGGTAAAGCTGGGCCTGCCCGGCCGTGAGGATCCCCGAAGGCCGGTCGCCCGGGAGGGCGATGGCCCCGGCGCTCCGCTCGAGGGAGCCGGCCGTGTAGACGATGGCACCGGCTCGAAGCGTTCCGCTTCCCTTCGGGCTTTCGTAGGCAATCGAAAGGTCCTTCCCAATGGAGAGGATGGCCGTGTCGAGGCGGACGTCGATCACGCTATCCCGAACCTTGGCGGCCAGCCGCTCGGCGAACTCGGGGCCAGTCAGCTCTTCCTTGAAGTAGGAAAGGCCAAAGCCGTTATGGATGCACTGGTTGAGGATGCCGCCGAGGGCACTTCCCTTTTCGAAAAGGGTAACCTCGGCCCCGGTTCGAAGGGCACTCAAGGCCGCGGCCATCCCGGCCGCGCCGCCGCCGACAATCGCAACTTTGCCGCTCATTTCGCCCCTCCTTTCTTCGCTTTCCCGAGCAAAATCGGGCTTTCCGCGTTTCCGTATTCGACCGCCAAAGGGTCGATGTGGTTGTGCTTGGCCAATAGAAGTAGGACCTGGGGCTGGCAGAAGCCGCCTTGGCACTTCCCGAAGCCGGCCCGGGTCCTCTTTTTCACGGCCTTGACGGTAAGGCACGGAAGGGAGCGGCCGAAAAGATCCTCGATTTCCCCGAGGCTCACCTTCTCGCAGCTGCAGACGATCTTCCCGTAGGAAGGCCTTTCCTTCAAAAGGCGCTCCCGCTCGTCAAGCGGAAGGGAAAGGGGGTGGACATAGGGGGTGATCCCTTCCTTTGCCTCTTCCTTTTTCCGAAGGGGAAGGATCTTCCCGACTTCGTCCCGGAGCTCGAGGGCGATCGAGGGGGCCGAGACGAGGCCCGGGGACTCGATGCCGGCGGCCAAAAGGAAGCGCGGGTCCTTCCGGCTCGGGCCGATGATGAAATCGTGGGTCGAGGGGGTAGCCCGGACCCCGGCATAGACGCGGATCGCTTCCTTCCAAGGAAGAGAGGGAACAAGGGAAGAAGCCGCCTTCCTCACATCCTCGAGGGTCGGGGCGTCGGTCGAGGCGTCCTCGGAATCGTCCTCGGGATCGCTGCTCGGTCCGGCGAGGTAGTTCCCGCTCGTCGTCGGGGCGACGAGGATCCCCTTTCCCTTCTCGCTCGGGAGGGGGAAGAGGACATGACGGACGAAGCCGGTATCGAAATGGTCGAAGACGAAGTACTCGCCCTTCCGGGGGATGAGGTGCCAATCGAGCTCGCCGTCGAGCATCTTTGCCACTTCGTCGGCCTTCGTCCCGGCCGCGTCGACGAGGACTTTCGAGCCGTATTTCCCGAGGTTGGTATGCACCAAAAAGCCCTTTTCTTCCCTTTCGATGGAAGTAACCTCTTCCCCGAGGCGGAGGAAAACCCCGTTATCGAGGGCGTTTTCCATCGCGTGGGCGGCAAGGAGGAAGGGATTGACGATCCCGCCGGTCGGGCAAAGGAGGGCGGCGACGGCTTCCTTAGTAAGATGCGGCTCGTTTTCCCTAAGCCAGGCCGCGTCGACGATCCGGGCTTCCACCCCGTTCGCCTTCGCCCGCTCAAAGAGGGGGTAGAGGAGTTCCTTTTCCTCGGGGCTTCGGGCCACGGTCAAGGTCCCGGTTTCCTCGTAAGGGACGTCGAGCTGGCCGCAAAGGGCGGCCATCATCCGGTTGCCCCGGACGTTGTGGAAGGCCTTCTTCGTCCCGGGGAGGGGGTCGTAGCCGCTATGGGCGATGGCGCTATTGGCCGCCGTCGTGGCATCCCCGACGTCGAGCGACTTCTCGATGACGAGGACCTTGAGCTCGTAGAAGGAAAGCTCGCGGGCGAGAAGGCAGCCGGTGCTCCCGGCCCCGATGACGATGACGTCGTAGCTATGTTCCACCGCTTCCTCGAACTTCTCGACGACCGGAAGATACATCGGCCCGAGGAAGGAAGGCACCTTTTCCGCGGCAAGGGGGAAGGAAGAGCTTCCGTAGTAGGCCTCGGCGATGGCCCCGGCGATGGCTCCTTCGGTATCGCTATCCCCGTCCCGGGCGACGGCGAGGCGGATGGCCTCCTCGTAGCTCGAGGAAAGGAAGAAGGCGGCGAGGGCCTCGGGGACCGAAAGGCTCGCGAGGGCCGAGCAATGCCCGCTCCGATAGGTTTCCTCGGCCTTGAGGTAGCAGCCGGGATAGTAGCTTTCCATCGCCGCCCCGATTTCTTCCATGGAAGAGCGATGGAGGGCCAAATAGACGGCGAGGGCTGCCGCTTCGGCGCCTCTACTCCCCTCCGGGTCATCGTGGGTCACCCCGGCGACGTAGGAGGCCAGGAGGAGGCATTCATGGACGCTCCGGGCCCAATAGGCAACCGGGGAGACGCGCATCGCCGCCCCGTTTCCCTTCGAGCCGTAGGGAGAATGGTCGTCGTTTCGGCACCAGTAGGCGAACATCGGCCCGTAGCCGTCGAGCGGCTCGGGATTCTCCTCGTAATAGCGGACGTAGCTTTCGACGAGGGCGGCTTGGAGCTTCTTCTTGTAGCCTTCTCCCTCCTCGAAGGGACCGGCCCGGAGGAGGGCATCCATCGTCGCGACGGTGAGGATCGAGTCGTCGGTGATCCCCATCGTCTCCGCGAAGAGGGGAAGGGAGGCGGCCTTAAGGCCTTCGGGGCC
>CASFWS010000040.1 GCA_949298295.1 uncultured Bacillota bacterium
TCGATATAGGGGACTTCCGATGGTCTCATGCAAGGGGATTGTGGGCCAGTCCGAGGAAAAAGGGAACATCGGCTTTCGAGAAAGGGAAGACAGGAAAGGGAGCAAAGGATATAGTAAAGGCAGCGAAAGGGGGGATTCCCGATGCCATATTGCACGAAATGCGGGGCCGAGATGAAGGAAGAAGACGCCTTCTGCCCAAGCTGCGGGAGCCCTAAGGGGGCCGGGACGGCCGTTGCTACGGCCGAGGCTACGAAAGAAAAGGGGCTGACCACCATCGAGACGGTCGCCTTCGTCTTCATGATCCTCGGGACGGTGTTCGCGGCCATGGGTTTCCTTATCCCCTTGGCTTGGTGCATCCCGATGACCATCTACGCCAAGAAGGCGATGGACGAGAAGCGAAAGATCGACGTCGGCTTCAAGGTGTGCACTCTTATCTTCGTAAGCATCGTGGCCGGGATCCTGCTCCTCTGCCGCGACGAAAAGGACTGCCATTGAGGCGAAGGACAAGGAAATAAGGCCGAATGGCCTTTTTCTTTATCCTCGGAGCTTACTCCTTCTTCTCCCCCTCCCAGCGGTAGTCCCGCCGGAGGAGCTTCTTCCGGCACTTCTCGTAGTCGGGGAAGGCCGAGCGAAGGAGGAGGTGGAAGCCTTTCTGGTGGTCGAAGAAGAAATGATGGGCTAGCTCGTGGACGACGACCGAGTCGACGATATGGGGGTCGTAGGCCATAAGGGATAGGGAATAGGTGATCTTGTGGGTCTTCCGCGAATTGCTCCCGAGGCGGGTGCTCATCTTCCTAAAGCTCACGCGGTAGGGCTCATAGATATCGAGGATGGCCTCGTATTTCCTAGTCGAAGCGAGGACGTAGGCGTAGAAGGCCTTCCGCTCCTCCTTCTCGAGGGCGGGAGTCAAGGGATCAGGATAAAACTTCCCGAGGAAATAGTGGCCGTTCCCGCCCGCGGGGAGGGAAGAAGGCGCCTCGAGAAGGCGGAGAAGGCGAGGGGCGAGCTCCTCGGCCGCTTTCTGGATGGCGGCCAGGGAAGTCCGATAGGGAGCCGAGACCTTTAGCGAGCGCCCCTCGCCCTTCCGAAAGGAAATCGAGCGGCATTTCCGGTAGGTCAAAGTCGCGGGAATGCTTTCCCCGCGAAGGGAGACGGCGGTTTCGACGTTTGGATGCTTGCTAGCCACTTCCCCATTATCCGATGAACAGGCCGGCGCTTCTAGGGCATTCGGCCTTGAGGGAAGGCCGAAAGCGGCAAGGCAGCGCCGCTTTCCGGCCGCGCCGAAGAAGGGCCCGGGAAGACCTTCAGGAAGCCGAGAGGCTATCCGGCAGCTTTTCGGCGTAGCGCTCGAGGAGGTAGGCAATCCGCTCGGGCGTTATGAGGCCTTTTCCGAGGGAAACGCTCAGGTACTGGAGGTTCAGGGCATAGAAGACCTCTTCCGAAAGGTAGGGAGCGAGCAAGCTGTAGTCGTAAAGGCCGAACTTCTCGATGTCGGCGGCCTTCTTCGCCTGGTCGACCTTCATGTCGGGTCCCAATTCGAAGATGTTGAAGAGGCCCTCGATGCCGCCGCCGACCCCAAGAAGGCCCTCGGTGAAGAAGTTGATGTCGTAGGCCGTTCCGATGTCATAGCAGCGGACTTCGCGAACGACGTTTTCGACCTTAAGGAGCCGCGTGAAGGTCCCGTCCTCGAAGTAGAAGGGATGCCCGATGAAGGATGAGGCATCTTCGGGGTGGATATAGACGTATTCGTTCAAAATGCCATCGAAGAGGCCGTGCTCCTCCACTATTCCGAGCTCGGTGCCGTTATCGAAGGTCAAATACGTGACGACTCTCTCGCTCGTCGGCTCGCCGTCGTTGATCAATACCGGCTTCGAGGAGAGGCGCCCGCTTTCGTGGTCGAAGGTGAGGACTTCTTCCCCGACGCCGACCTCTTCGATCTTTTTCTTCGTGCCGTCGGCCATCGTGACGAGGGTTCCCTCGACGACGCAGGGGGGTTCCTCGCCGCCACCTCCCGACCCGCCGATGAGATGGTCGTCCTGGGAATTGTTATAGAGGCGGACGGCCAACGAAAAGGAGGCATCGATTTCGACGGCTGGGCTTTCGATGTAGCGTTTCCCACCAGAAAGATCTACATAGCCGCCATCTTCATAAACAGCCGATTCGATCGCCTGAAGCGAGTCAACATCGGTGTAGTTGTCGATGTTGCTCGAAGGCCAGGTGACGAGGCCTTCGGCCCGGTAAAGATAGGTATCTAGATTGCAACCGCTCCCAATGATATTGTTGAAGGCCCCGGAAACCCAACGGTACTTCAGGTAATGGCCCTTCCGCATGTTGATGTCGACGTTTCCGCCGCCATTGCCGCCGATCGAGCGGAGAACGGTAAAGGTGCCGTCGGCACTCGAGCTTTCGCTGATTGTCTTCGTCGAGTCGCCGCTCCCCGATTCCCCGTCGCACATGAAGCGTACCGGGACGCCGTCGCCTCCCTTGATGAGGAGTTCGTAATCGCCGTCTAGAAGATAACGCTCGCCACTTGTGAACATCGTCCCTTCCGACCCCGGAGGTACGCTTGCGAACTCGGCGGATTCGGCCCGGTCGAGGGAAACGACGCTGAACTCGTGCCCGCCCGGGAGAAGGAAAACGACGGTCTTGGCCTCGAGCTCGAATTCCCCGCCGATCGACCAGCAAGTCTCGTTCCCGCTTTCGTCGTAGGAATACACCCGGTAGGCGAAAGTCGGGTATTCATAGCCGTTGGGATCGGTCGTGATGGTAAGGGAATACGACTCAAGATAGTCGCCGCGCCAGCATTCCCGGCCTTCCTCATCTCTCCGGATCAAGACATTGGTCGGGGCTAGCATATAGTGGCGGACTTCGCCGCTTTCCTCGTTGTAGAAGTAAGCCGAGCCGGGGATACGAACGCTTTTCTGGCTCGAACCTTCAGCAACGGCCCCAACCAGCGAGGAACCGCTGGACACATCGGTGAGGTCGAGGATGGCCGCGCCGTCCTGACTGCTTGTAAGGATGAGCCCGCCGAAGGTGGCGTTGGCCCCGAGCTTGAAAGTCCCGTTGTTCAAAATGACCCCATCATCATCGACGCTTGGATAGGAGGAATTGAGGGTCAGGAGCGTGTCCTTCTGGTAAACGATCAAATCGGCGTCGTTGACGAAAGTTCCGCCCCGGCGCACCTCGATTGCTCCCCCGCCGAGGAGTTTGATGTCTTTGTCGCTAGTAAGGACGGCGTCTTCGTCGATTGATATCCTTAGGCGGAGGGAAAGCGGCAAATAGATCTCGGAAGTGTCGATGTCCACGTTGGCGCCCATGGCCGAAATCGCAAAGGCGATCGAGCCCATCGAGCATTTGGCATCGACGTTGATGTAGGTCCGGGCCAGGCTTGCCGTCGTATAGGGGAAAGAAGAGGGGCAGTACTCGAAGGAAACGTTGGCGTCGGCATCCTGCTCCCCGCCCGCGAAATAGATGAGGGCCGATTCCGAACTCCCCGACATCCGAAGGACGCCAATCTCGATCCTTTTCCCAATGTCGACCCCGCCCGATGAGACATAGACGTGCGATTCCCCGACGAAGCTGCCGCCGCAATCGACCCGCACGTAGGTTTGGGTCGTCGGGAAATCGAGGATGTTGATCGGGCAAATGCCGGCCGAATTGAGGCCCTGGAGGGTCGAGAGGCCGCCGAAATCGTAGATGGCGGTCAGGACAGTCGCTTTCCCGCCCTCGCGGACCCGGATGAAGCGGCTATCCCCGGCATTGGAATGGTCGAGGCCGAAATACGACTGCTCGGGAATGTTGGCGTTCCTCCGAGTTAACGAAGAAGAGGCCGGGTTTTCGCAGTTGTTCTCCTCGCTTTCGCTGATCTTCCCGTAGTTGGTAAGGGTGCCGGAAACCTCGATGGCGGCATTGTTCCCCAGGCAAAGTTCACTGTAGTTGCCGCCGAGGCCAACAGTGCAGAACATCCCTCCTACTTCGAGTGCCCCCACGACTTCAAGGGTCACGTTGGCAAGGGTAAGCAGGGATTTCCGGTAGCTTTTGACGCCGTTGGCGTCCGAATCGACCATTCTCTTGGTCCTGATACCGCCAAGGGCGGTCGTGACCCCGTTGTCGTCAAGGCCTTCCAGCTGGTCCCAGGTCGTTCCCTCGTAAGGGAGGGAGAGCGTCGTGTTCGCCGCTACGGTTATGGTGCTAATCGTGCCGTCGCTTCCTCCGTCGTAGGAATACTCGAATCCCGGGCGATACACAACCTCGACCGAGGTCCCACTTCCTTGGGCTGCGGCGTTCTCAAGGGCTTTATCCAGCTCGGAAAAAGTCGCATAGGGAGTCGAGGAGCCGGCGTAATAATTGTCGAAATAGGCTCGGCTCTCGCGGTCGATACCGATCTCGACCCCGGAATCAGGGGCGGCGTTCACGAAAACGTAAGCGGCCTCGCCAACGCCGAGGACGATAAATGCCGTAAGAAGGCAAGCGAGGCCCGGCCAGCGCCTTTTCATCCGTTGACCGCTCAAGCCCGAGGGCAAACCGCGGGGCGGCGTCCAGCTGGCTCTCGAAATTGTTCTGGTAGCTCGCAAGGTCGGGAATGCTCAAGCGGAACGACACCTCGAATTCGAGGCGACTTGCGATGTCTAGCTCAACCCCCGCTACCAAAAGGGAGGCACCCGAGGTTTCCGCCGTTCCGGCCGCCGAGCCGTCGACCAAGGGCTCGAAGGAGACGGTCCCCGAGGAGATGAGGTTTCCTCCAGTCTCCGTCAATTGGAGATTCACCCGGAGATAGCCGTTGGTCAAGAAAGCCTCGTCCCGAAGCAGCGGATCGCAAATGACGTCGAAAGCAATCATCTCTGTCTCGTAGATCTGGGAATCGGAGAGGAAGCCGTCGCGGCAAAGGGAAAAACCGGCGCTTTCTTCGGGAACGACCTTGAAAGCGTCGACGACTTCGCCGACTTGAAGCGAAGCCGGGACGCCGGCTTCCCTGATCGGCTCGATGAGGTAGGTGGAAAACCCGAGGCTAACGCTCGAAAGGACGGCGGCAGTTAATAACCCCCCCCGAACATTCCGATCCGCGCTTTCCTGCCGAGCCTTTTCATTCCTCGTCAGTATAGCCGCAAGGGACAAGATTGTTAACATCGTTTGCCTGCCCACGGGCCTAGAAAGCCCCACCCAATGGCAATTTGCCCTTCCGAAGGCCAAAGGACCAACAGGCCGAGACGGCGATTTGCCTAAGCAAACAATGGAAAAGCATCCCCGTTTGCCTTATCCTTGTCGGGCAAAGGACCAGCTACTATGGACAAGATTCTCGTTTCGGCTTGCTTGCTCGGGGAAAAGACCCGCTACGACGGTAAGGACAACCTCGACGAAAGCTTGTTCAAAAAGCTTTCGGCCCACTACGAAATCGTCCCCTTCTGCCCCGAGGTTGAGGGCGGGCTTCCGATTCCCCGCCCCAAAAGCGAGATCGTCGGAGGAAGGGTCATGAACGAGAAGGGGGAGGACGTCACTTCCCAGTTCGTACGGGGAGCCGAGAAGGCCGTCGAGGTTTGCCGTTTCCTCGGGATTGGGATCGCCATCCTGAAGGACGGCTCGCCCTCCTGCGGGCCGCGGAAGGTCTACGACGGGAAGTTCGCCGGGAACAAGATCGACGGCCTCGGGGTCACGGCCCGGAAGCTCATCGAGGCCGGGGTCAAGGTGTATGCCGAAACCGACGCCCTCGACTTCCTTTTCCCCGAGCGGAAAGTCGACGAGCGCCCCTACTCCAAGGAAAACCCGGCCGCCAAGAAGCGGCTCGAGGAAAGGAAGAAATTCCGGAGCCGCGGGAAGGAAGGCTTCCGCTCGGAGCGGGCCTCGCATGAGGGAGAACGGAAGGAAGGATTCTCCGCTAGGGGCTTCAAGAAGGACTACAAGGGCTCCCGCCCCTTCCGCGGGAAAGGCGGCTATAAGGGGAAAGACGGTTCCTTCCGCTCGAAGGAGGGTTCCCCCTCCAAGGGGCAGGGAAAGGGTTCCTTCCGCGGCAAAAAGCCTTTCCGGGGCCCGGAAAGAGAAGGAAGCGGAGCTAAGAAGAAGTTCGGAGCCAAGAAGAAGTTCTTCTATTCATCTAAAGGCAAAGGTGGGAGCCGGACGGGCTCCTTCGCCCGGAAGAAGAAGGAACAATGAAGGGGCTTCGCCTCTACGTGAGCGCCGGGATATTGGCCGCGCTCGCCTTTTTGGGTGCCTCATACCTCTCGATTCCCTATGCCGGCGGGGGCTATTTCAACTTCGGGGACATCGTCATCCTCCTTTCCGCCGGGCTCCTCGGCCCCTATGCCGGGGCCTTCGTCGGGGCCGTCGGAGGAGGCCTTGCCGACATCTCCCTCGGGATGGCGGCCTTCGCCCCCTTCTCCGTCCTCGCCAAAGCCGGCCTCGCCTTCCTCGCCGGTCTCTTCGCCCGCCTCTTCAAAAAGAAGGGCCTCGGCTTCCTCCTCGGGGGCTTCCTCGGCGGGACTTTCGAGGTGCTCGTTTATTTCCTCGCCTATCTCGCCCTCTACGGGGCGATTTCGATTTCCTCCCTCTTCGATAGCCTCCAAGCCTACGGCTCCCTCGCCGTCTCCTATCCCCTTCTCCTTCTCCTCAGGCGCATCCTCCCGAAGGAGTGGTTTGCCGAAAAAGGGTAGCAAAAGCCCCTTCCTTTCCCGGAAAACGGCCAATCTGCCTTGATGGTAGGCAAGGGACAACCTATCATTCAGGCAAGTGAAAGACTTCGCCAAGACCCTCTACCGCATCACGAAGGGATACCTCCCGCTCCTCATCTGGTCGCTCCTGGCCCAGGTGGCGATGATTTTCTTCAACGTCTTCGCCGTCTTCCTCCTCCAGGTCCTCGTCGATAGCCTCACTTCCCTCGAAAGCTTGACCGAGGGGGTTTCCTTCCTCGAGGAGGCGGTCATCTGGCTTCTCACCGGGGGCCGGGGAGCCGCCTACCTTTACGCCAACCGGGCCTACATCATGCCCCTTTCAATTCTTTGCGCCGGCATCCTCCTCGCCCTCGCGACTTCCCTCCGGATGATGCTTAGGAGCTATCTTTCGAGCGGGGTCAACGGCTCGATGCAGTACGTCCTTTTCTCTCACCTCGAGCGCCTCCCCTACCCCTATTTCAAGCGGAGCAAGGCCGGGGACCTCATCCAGACCTGCACCCGGGACATCGACGTCCTCCGCCGCTTCCTCATCCTCGACCTCGGGAACTTCAACTACACCTTCTGGATGCTCCTTTTCTGCCTCCTCGTCCTCTTCGCCCTTTCCTGGAAGCTGGCCCTGGTGAGCATCTCCCTCCTCCCGGCCATGTTCGTCTACTCCTTCTTCCTCATCAAGAAGGTCCGGAAGCGTTACCGGGCGACCGACGATAGCGAGGCCGTCCTCACCGACAAGATCAACGAGAACCTCCTTGCCGCCCGGATCATCAAGGCCTACGGGGCCGAGCGCCGGGAAATCGGGAGCTTTTCCCTCCTCCTCGACGACTACAAGGCGAAGTTCATCGCCTGGAGCCGCCTCCGGGGCTTCTTCTTCGGCAGCAGCGACGTCTTCGTCTTCGGGAGCAAGCTCCTCTCCCTCCTTTATAGCGCCTACCTCATCTTTGATGGGGAAATCGGGGCCGGGACCCTCGTCGTCGCCTTCCTCCTCATCGACATGATGGTCTGGCCGGTCCGCGACACGGCGACCTCCCTCTCGAACATGGGGCGCTACCTCGCCTCGGCCGACCGGGTAAGAGAAATCCTCGACGAGGAGGAAGAAGACGTCGATAGCGGCCTCACCCCGGTCGTCAAGGGCGAGGTCGTCTTCGAGGACGTCCGCTTCCATTACCCCGATAGCGACCTCGACATGATCGACGGGGTCTCCTTCCGGGTAAAGCCGGGCTCTTCCCTTGCCATCATGGGGCGGACAGGGGCCGGGAAAAGCACCCTCGCCTACCTTTTGACCCGCCTCTACGACTACGACGGGGGACACATCTATCTCGACGGGATCGAGATCACGAAGATCGCCAAGCATCACCTCCGGCGGAACGTCATGCCGGTCCTCCAAGACCCCTTCCTCTTCTCGAAGTCGGTGGCCGAGAACATCAAGATGGCCCGGCCCGACGCCTCGCTGGAGGAGGTCAAGAAAGCCGTGAGGATGGCCTCCCTCGAAGAGACCCTGTCGCGCCTTGAAAGGGGCTATGACACCCCGGTCGGGGAAAAGGGAACCTCCCTTTCCGGCGGGCAAAAGCAACGGGTGGCCATCGCCCGGACGCTTCTCGCCTCCTCCCCGGTCCTCGTCCTCGACGACTCCTTGAGCGCCGTCGACACGGCGACCGA
>CASFWS010000041.1 GCA_949298295.1 uncultured Bacillota bacterium
GATTTGATTGAGCAAGCCCAAGAAGAACTGCCGGTTGTCCAATCAATCATCATCTCTGGCTTCGACTCATTCGATTACGCGAAAAAGGCCATCGACCTCGGAGTCATCGGCTACCTAAGCAAGCCTATCGATTATGAGGAAATGGCTTCCTGACTCGAGAAGGCCAAGGAAAAACTCGATGCCTATTTCAACGTCGATCCCGCCACTCAAGAAGAACGGGAGGGTCCCGATTACGAAGGCGACCTCCAAAAGCTGCTCACCCTTCGCGACATCCCGCCCTCTTTCTCGGCCAAGCTGAGAAGCGACGGAATCGTGATCGAAGGGGAAGGAGTGCTTGTCGTTTCCTTCGACCCCGACAAGGACGAGACCGACCTTTCGCTTGAGGAGGCCGAAGCCATCGAGCACGATCTCTCGCGTCTCCTCAATGAAGAGTTCGTCGATCTCGCCGGGTATTCGTTCGATTCCCCTCCCCAAAAGATTTGCCTAGTCGTTTCCGATCACCCCTACGACAAAGACCGTTTCGCCCGGCGGCTCCGCCTGGTCATCGGGCGTTTCAAGAAAGCGACGGGACTCGAAATATCGGCCGGGGTGAGCGAATGGGCCCCTCTTTCGTCCTCGTTTTCCTACCGGAAGCTTTACCGCCATTCCAAATGGGCCCTCGAATACCGGACCGTCGTGGGCGACGGCGTCGTCCTCTTCTACGACGATCTTCAAAAGAAGCCGTCGGCCGTCGGCAAGGTCGACGACAACGAATACCGGCGACTGACCAACCTTATTTCCTATGGGCACGAGAAAGAAGCCAAGGAAGCGATGAGGAAACTGGTCAAGAACATCTCGAAGGAAGAGTTCCGCGATTCCTATTTTCTCATTCTCAACAACATTCTCGATGCCGTTCTCAAAGCCTGCGTGGCCCTCGACGAGTTCTATGCCAATTTCATGACCCACATCGAGATTACCCAACGGGTCTTTTCCTCTAGAGGACCGGATGCGGTGGGCGACTTCCTTTCGCTCATCATCGATCGTGTGCTGGAAATCAACCGCGAGCGCCGGAGGGGCGGGGTCGACGAGGCCTACGAGGCCATCATGGACTACCTCCATGCCCATTACCGGGATCGAAATCTCAATCTTTCCGGCATGGCTGCTTCCCTCGGCTATAGCGTTTCCTACGTCGCCGTCATCCTCAAGCGCCACGACGATTCGTTTACCAAGGCTTTGTCCTCGCTTCGGATGGAAGAGGCAAAGAAGCGCCTGCTCGAAAGCGGTCAACCGATTGCCGAGATTGCATTGGAAGTCGGTTACGACGATCCTTATTATTTCAGCCATTGTTTTAAGAAAATCGTAGGCAAATCCCCTTTGGAGTTCCGGAAAAATGCGGAAGCCTCCTAAGCTCAAAACCCTTCTCATCCTTCCGTCTTCGGCTCTTTTCCTCCTGCTCGTTGCCATTTTGACCGGGGCGGCGTTTTTCATCTATTCGAGCAATGTCCGCGATTCTTCGTATCGCCAGATGGAAGCCACTTCCGAGCAAGTGCTACGCAATTACGAAACCTATTTTGCTTCGGCCGTCCAGGTCAGCGACGGCATCTATGCCCGCTATTCGGACCTCGCGCCGGATGACGTCGCGTCTCTTCCTTCCTACTTCGATACCATCATCGAGTTGAAACCTGAGATCATTTCCGTTTCGATCTATTCGGCGGACGGCGGGGAACCGCTCGCCAAGAACACGTCCTCTTCCTTTTCAATCAATGCGGCGGAGCAAGAATGGTTTCTCCGGGCTATCGCCGACCCTTATATCAATGTCTTTTCCCAAGGGGTTTCCAGCGAAGCGGTTCCCTATTCGTTTGTTCTCTCCCGCCTTTTGGTGAGCGATGTCGACGGCGGGCGCGATGCGGTCGCGCGGATTGGGTTTGATTTTACCCAGATCGTCGAAACCATTTCCCCGGTGTCCCTCGGCGAAGGCGGGCGCTTCATCATCTACAACCGGGACTACGAGACGATCTACGCCTCGAACAGCCACGAGCTGGAGCAGGCCCTTTCCTATGTGAAAGATCTCGTCGTCGGCTCGACGACTATCTACTTCGGCGGGCACAACTATTACCTTTATTCGATGACGATCTCCAACACGACGTGGCGGGTTGCCATCCTGACCAACATCGACTCGATCACGACGGCCGTTTCCACCTTTGCCATCGCCGTTTCGGCCACGGCGATTGTCATGGTCGTCATCTTTGTCGTCATCGCCGTCTTGGTGGCCAACCGGATTACCCGGCCGATCCGGCTCCTTCAACGCGAGATGAGCCGCGTCGAAGGTCTGGCTTACGAGTCATATCTCGCGACGGGCAACGCGGGCTCGCGGGAGGTAGCCGATCTCTCCCATAGTTTCGAAAACATGATGAAGCGGATTCGCCAATTGATGGATGACGTGGTGAAGGAAAAGGAAGAACAGCGACGGAGCGAGCTTAAGGCTCTCCAAAATCAGATCAATCCCCACTTTCTCTACAACACGCTGGACTCCATCATCGCGCTTATTGACCGCGGGGAAGGGGAAAAGGCCCAGAGGATGGTCGTGGCCCTTTCGCGGTTCTTCCGCATTTCCATCTCTAGAGGCCACAACATCATCCCTCTCAAGGATGAAATCGAGCATGCCCGAAATTATCTTCTGATCCAGAAGATGAGGTTTGGCGACTCCTTCGATTTCCGCATCGAGAAGGAGGAAGGGTTGGACGGCCTCTATGTCGTGAAACTCATCCTGCAGCCAATCATCGAGAATTCGATTGCCCATGGAATGAAAGAAGGGGAACCCGGATCGATTCTCATCAAGGCCTTCAAAGACGAGAAATTCCTTTATCTCGCGGTCCATGACAATGGATACGGGATGCTGAAAGACAAGCTCGAAGCCCTCGATGCATCGATGAGAAGCCGCGAATCGTATCAAGGTGTCGGACTCAAGAATGTCTATGAGCGGCTACGCGTCTACTACGGCGAGGAGGCCGACGTGGTCATCGAGTCGGAACCGGATGTCGGAACGAAGGTCACGCTGGTCATTCCTTTGAAAGGAGCAGTACAAAATGAAGGCAAATAAACCGCTTTTGCTAGGGATAATGACTTCTCTTTGCCTTGTTTCGTGCGCCAAGGAAAGCCTTCCGGAAGTTGCCATTTTCATCTACGACAGCCAAGACACGTTCATGCTGAGCCTTCAAGAAAGCATTCAAAGAGAACTATCGGGCAAGTTTGCCACTTCTTTGTCCTATGCCGAGCGTAACCAGGTCCAGCAGACCTTGGCGGCCATTTCCGCGATCGAGGGCGGTGCCGACGCCCTTGTTATCAATTTGGTCGACCGCCTTTCGGCCGGCGCCCTCATCGAGAAAGCCTATCAAGAGGAAGTGCCGATCGTTTTCGCCAACCGCAAGCCATTGATGAGCGATCTCGACCCGGAACAAGAAAGCGATTATGCCTCTTGGGTCAAAGAGAATTGCTTTTACGTCGGGAGCTACCCCCTCTACGAAGGAGCGACCCAATCGGAAATCGTCGACAGTTTCTTCGGCGGGCCAGAGGGCTTTGCCGCCTCTTCCTACGACAAAAACGGAGACGGTATCGTCCAAGTGGCCGTCATGAAAGGGGAGCAAGGACACCAGGATGCTGAGGAACGGACGCTGGCTTGCCTCCAAGAGCTTGAGGAGCTCGGCTATTCCTATCAATTGGTCGCGACCGCGTATGGCAATTGGGAACGGACGGCGGCTTTTGCCGAGACTTCGAAGTTCCCGCTCGACGAGATCGAACTCCTTTATTCCAACAACGATGACATGGCCCTGGGCGTCATCGACTTCCTGAAAACGCTTCTTCCGGGCGGCAACGGCTTCATTTCCGAGTCCTTCTTCCCGATTGTCGGCGTTGATGCGACCCCGGCCGGACGGGCCGCGGTCGATGACGAAAACATGATCGGAACCGTCTTCAACGACGCAGTTATCCAAAGCGATTGGATTGGTTATCTTTTATCGAAACTCCTCTTGGGCGAGGAACTGCCCCCCGTTACGGCGAATGTCGTCCGCGATGGCAATTATTTCTATGTCGAAGGAGGAATTTATTCCTCCTTTTAGCAAACGATTGTTCAGGTATCATCGATTCTTTTGCAATTCGCTTTTGCTTGCGAGTAGAGAATTTTTCGAATTGTGTAGAGAAAATCGCATTTCCCGTGTAAGCGCTTTCCTTAAAAATCTTTAGCGTAGACAGGGGTCGCATGCGTCAGCAGTTTGCCCCCAAAAAGCAGGAATAAAGGAGGAAAAAATGAAAAAGAAACTTATTCCGCTCCTCGCCTTTGGCCTCGTCGGCGTGCTAGCCGCTTGCTCCACTCCGAAAAACGGTGAAGCCAACGTCTTCATCTACCAGTACAGCGACACCTATATCACGACCGTCCGGACCGCTCTCGAAAGCGAGTACGAGACCCTTCAGATCAAGGCCACCTTCCAGGATGCGGCCAATGTCCAGCAGACCCAGACCCAGCAGATCGATGCTGCCATTGCCGCCGGCTCGAGCCTCCTGGTCGTCAACACGGTCGACGTCTCGACGGGCGAAGCCGTTCTCGAAAAGGCCAAGACGGCCGACACCCCGGTCATCTTCTTCAACCGCGAGGTCAGCGATGCCGCGGTCAATTGGGAAAAGGCCGCCTTCATCGGAACCGATCCGGACGAAGCTGGCGTTATGCAAGGCGAAATCCTTGCGAAGGCCCTCATCGTCGACGGCGAGCTCAACCCGACCTGGGACCAGAACGGCGACGGCAAGATCAACTACGTGATGCTTCGCGCCGAACCGGGCAACCCGGAAGCCGACGGACGGACCAAGTACTCGGTCGACGTTTGCAACGAAGCCCTCGAAGAGGCTGGTCTCGAGCCCCTCAATCTCCTGACCCCGGCCTTCAATGCCAACTGGAACAAGGATACCGCCCAGCAGACGACCGCCAACTGGATCTCGACCTACGGCCTCCCCGGTGAATCGGGCAAGGATACCCCGATTGAGCTCGTCATCGCCAACAACGACGACATGGCCCTCGGCGCCATCGCGGCCCTTGGCCAAAAGAACTGGAACGTTGCCGGCAGCAATAACAAAGTCCTCGTCATCGGCGTCGACGCCACGGCGGCCGGCCTGAGTGCCATCCAAGAAGGCACGATGTACGGCACCGTCAAGCAGGACGGCGAAGCGATGGCCAAGTGCATTGCCGCCCTCTCGAAGAACGCGCTCGACGGGAAGGACTTCCTCGACGGAACCTCCTACAAATGGGAATCCGAATCGGTCCGGAAGATCCGTATCCCCTACAGCATGATCACCGCTGAATAAGCCAAATCACTGACCTTTTGGGAGGGCGAGCCAATCGCCCTCCCTTCTACACGCGAACCTAAGGAGATAGACATGGAAGGACAAGAGAGAGAAGAAGCAAAGCTCCTGGAAGAGGAAGCCGAAGGCGGAAATTCTTACCTCTTACAGATGCTCGACATCTGCAAGTCGTTCCCGGGCGTCAAGGCTCTCGACCATGCCCAGCTCAAGGTTCGGCCTGGTTCCGTTCATTCTCTCATGGGTGAGAACGGTGCCGGCAAATCGACGCTTATGAAGTGCCTTTTCGGCCTTTATACGCGCGACAGCGGAGATGTCATCTTCAACGGCCGCTCGGTAACCTACCATTCATCTAAAGAGGCCCTTGAAGATGGAATCGCCATGGTTCAGCAAGAGTTGAACCAAGCCCAGAAGATGTCCGTCATGGACAATCTTTGGCTCGGGCGCTATCCGATGCTCGGCGGGGTGATGATCGATTCCCAGCGGATGTTCCAGATGACCAATGCCGTCTTCCAGGAACTCGGGATCGACTATATCGACCCCCACGTCGTCATCTCGAGCCTTTCGGTCGCCGACCGGCAGATGATCGAAATCGCCAAAGCCGTATCCTATAACGCCAAGATCGTCGTCTTCGACGAACCGACCTCCTCGCTTTCCGACAACGAAATCGAGCGCCTCTTCGCGATCATTGCTAACCTAAAGAAGAAAGGATGCGGCATTATCTACATCTCGCACAAGATGGACGAGATCCTTCGCATTTCCGACGAAGTCACCATCATGCGGGACGGCAAGTGGGTTTCCACCGACAAAGCCAAGGATCTCACGATGGGCGACATCATCAAGAAGATGGTCGGCCGGGAACTTACCAACCGCTTCCCGCCCAAGCACAACAAGCCGGGGGAAGTGAGCCTCGAAGTGAGCCACCTGTCCTCCAAATACGGCAACAATGCCATCCACGATGTTTCCTTTTCCGTCCGCAAGGGCGAGATCTTCGGCCTGGCGGGCCTCGTCGGAAGCGGCCGCTCGGAACTCCTCGAAACCATTTTCGGTGTCCGGACCAAGGCGGCCGGCCACGTCCTGCTCGACGGGCGGCTCTGCCATAACCACGACTCGATCGCAGCCATCAAAAACGGCTTCGCCCTCCTGACCGAGGAGCGGCGGGCGACCGGCATTTTTGGGGCTTTGACCATCAAGGAAAACGCGACGATCGCCAACCTCTCGGCCTATCGTTCGATCCTTGGCCTCAACAACAGCAAGATGACGAAGGACACGAACTGGGTCATCGACTCGATGAACGTCAAGACGCCTTCCCAGAAGACGCAGATCCGCTCGCTCTCGGGCGGCAACCAGCAGAAGGTCATCTTGGGGCGGTGGCTTCTCACCGAGCCGGAAGTCCTCCTTCTCGACGAGCCGACCCGCGGCATTGACGTGGGAGCCAAATACGAAATCTATCAGCTCATCATCAAAATGGCCGAAGAAGGAAAGACCATCGTCATGTGCTCGAGCGAAATGCCTGAGCTCCTCGGCATTTGCGACCGGATCGGCGTCATGAGCGGACATCGCTACGCCGGTACCCTCGACATCAAGGACGCCACCCAGGAGAAGCTCATGAGCCTCTCCCTCAAATACATGTAAGGAGGATCGATCAGATGGAAGCGACGATCAAGGAAAACGCCGTCCCCGAAGCGAAGCCCGAAGAGCTTCCCTTGGTTCGGCAGAAAGCGAACCTGAGGGCCGACCGGCGGGAAATCAAAGGCCGGATCTACGACCTCCAGTTCGATGGTTTAAGCGAGGCCGATTTCGAAGCGGCCAAGCAGGGCATTTACGACGAATATGCCCGCAAGGAATCTGCCTTCAAGGAAAATGTCGCCAAGGTAAAGGAAGCCCTCGACGCGAAAAAGCTCGAAATCGGCAAGGCCACGGCCTCCTATAAGGCGGCCATCGAGGAAATCAAGGCCTCGGAGTTCAACACCGCGACCCCGGAAGAGCTCGAAAAAGCCAAGGAAACCTTTGAGGGATTGATGGCCAAGGAGAAAGAGTCGTATGAGACCGATCTCGCGGCGATCAAAGCGGACATCGCCGCCATCAAGGAAGAAGCCAAACAGCGGGTCAGCGACCTGAAGCGCGAATACGCCGAGGTCAAGAAGACCCCGATGAAGCGGGCCGATAAGGCGAGCAAACTCGATACCCTCAAATCCGAAATTTACCACGTGTCGGGCGAAGCCGACTTGAGGGCTCTTAGCAAAGAGCACGAGATGAAGGCCCTCGTCGCTTCCCACAAGGAAAAGCTTGCCACCTACAAAAACGACTACAACCTCGTCCGGACCCGGATGAAGACCCTCATCAAGAACAAGCGGGCCGAGATGAAAAAGGAGCTGGCCCCGTTGAAGGCCGAGGCTGATTCGATCAGGCAGAACTACACCAACGTCGCTCCCGTTTGGTATCGCTTCGGCGTCTGGTGGCGGAACTGGGGCATCCGGTTTGCCAATCGCCAGAAGAACGCCTTCATTTCCTGGAACGGCTTCAAGGACTGGTTCGTCCACAATGCCGTTTACATCATCGTCTTGATCCTTGCCATCGTCACGGCGGCCAACCGCCCGGGTTGGTTGAACATTCCGACGATCAGCGTCATCATCAAGAACACGGCCGCCCTTCTGCCGCTCTCCCTCGGCGTCGCCGGCTGTATCGTCCTGGCCGGTACCTAACTGAGCGCCGCCGTTGATCGGGTTGTAGATGAAGCCGCCGAAGCCGTAGAGGATGCCGGCCAGGGTGAAGGTGAGGATGATCGTC
>CASFWS010000042.1 GCA_949298295.1 uncultured Bacillota bacterium
AAGGACGACGCCCAGCGCGCGTTTTCGCGCATCTATAGCGAATACCGCCTCCTTGTCCGAAGCATCCTCTCCCGCTACCTACCGAGTTCCGCCGACGTCGAAGACCTTTCCCAGGAAGTCTTTGCCGACTTCTACCGGAAGGCCGAAGGCGTCTCGACCTCCCTAAAGGGATATCTGGCCCGCGCGAGCGCCAACCGGGCCATCGATCTCATTAGGAAGAGGCGGGGCGAGACGGAACTCGCCAAAGACGAGGCCCTTCCCGAAGAGCCCCTCAACCCCCGGGCAATTGCCTTCGAGCGGTGGGCCTCTTCCATCCTCGGGAACGAGGAATGGAACCTCGTCGCCCTGCACCTCTTGGCCGGCTATTCCTTCGAGGAACTTGCCTTCCTCAAGGGCGAGAAAGCGGCCAAGCTCAAGACGCGTTACTACCGGGCCTTGAAAAAACTCCGGACGGAGGGAAAGAAAAGATGAGAAAAAGCGAAAAAGACTTCCTTCGGGCCTACGATGCGGCCGCGGAAGGAATCGAAGTAGAAAAGAACGAGCGGACCCCTTTCTGGAATCGGAGGCGGATCGGCCTCGCGGCCGGGGCGGCTTCCTTTGTCCTCGTCATGGCCATCGTCCTCCCCCTCTCCCTGAGCGGATGGGGGACCGGGAATTCTTCAAGCAGCAATCAAGAAGCCCCCGGGGTCCTCGTCCCGACGACGGCCACCTACCTCAACACCGAGACGGTGGCCAACCGCTCGAAGGTCCAAACGGTCTATGAAAAGAACCTTTCCTTCGTCTCCGACGGGCTGATGATCAAGAAGCTCGATGCCGCCGGGAAGCCTTCCTTGGTTGCCGCCGCGGCCGAAAGCGACTTCGCGGCCGGGACGCCGGGGAGCTACAAAGTCCGCCTCGTCTCGGAAGAGGGCGACGAGGCCAGTTTCGATATCGAGGTGGTCGAAGAAGAGGTGACCGCCATCCGAGTGACTCTCTTCAAAGAAGCCTACTACCAAGGCGAAACCCCCATCCCGGCCGACTTCGCCCTCGCCAAGGAACTTGACGACGGCAGTTCGAGGGCCGCCAAGGAAAGCGAGATCGGGATCGACCTTGCGAACTATGACCCAGACGAGCCAGGGACTTACCAAATCGAGGTTTACCTCAAGGGGAACCCGGACTTTCGGAAGAATGTGGAAGTTACGGTTCTCCCCCTTGAGGAAATCGACCTCTCGGGGACCTTTGCCTGGGCCGACGATAGCCTCGATATCGGCTCGCCCCTCCTCCGGGTCTTCACCATCGATGGGCTAAGCCATACCCTCATTAGCCAATATAGCGAGATTTGGTCGACCTTCAGCTTTGCCTATGTCTTCGAGAACGGTAAGGTTACCATCGACGGGGCCGGGGTCAACCAGGACTTCGTCTACGACCCTGCGAGTCGGACTATCCTCGTCTCGGGGATTGCCGGGGATCCCGACATGCTTTGCGTCCCGATGGGGCCGAAGACTTCCTACCTGCAGGCGGTGGGGGAGCTTTACGAGTCGAGCACCCTCTTCTGCGCGGAAGCCGGCTATTTGAACGAGGAGACCATCAATTACCTGGCCTACCGGGGCGGCGGGGTCTACCTCGAGCCGGAGTTTCTGACCAGCGTCGACGCGAATACCTACTTCCCGAATGACGCGACCCTCTACCTTGGACAGCCTAAGGAAAACCAAGTCGACATCGCTTCCCTCGTCGAGGGGCAGTACGTGGCCGTCGACGAGGCCTATCCCAAGGAGATGATGGCCACCTTCCGGGATGGGAAACTGTTCTACCGTTCCTATTACGATTCTCCCGAGCCTTATATCGCGACCGACCGCGGCGATTACTTCGAGATCAAGACCTACGGCGGGGACAGCTTCCGTTACTACGTAGAAGAGGAACGCCTCGAGAACTATTCGGTCGAGGGGATTCACTTGAATACCCTAAGGAAGATGGACCGCGATAAGGAAATCGTCGTCGCTTGCCGTACCTACGCCTCGAATTACAAAGATTTTGTCATCGAGATCGGCACGAGCTTCCCCTCCTATCGGATCGTGAGCGAGGGCTACGAGATCGAGTATTTCGACTTCGCTGACAACGATGGCTCGCCCCTTTACGCGGACGCCCGCTTCGAGGAGGGGCAGATCGGGCATAACTACCTGACCGATTTCCTCGGCCACTTCGGGGATGCCCGCGACTACTGGGTGTTCGGTAGCGGCCCAAGCGTCGGCAAGTTGGATGATTATGGCTACTATGCCGGCATCTATGAGGACTATGCCTTGGTCGATGCCGGGAAGCTCAAGATCGCCGGCTATGACGAAGATAGCGGGGAAAGGATTCTCGAAGTCGCCTTCGAGCAAAGGGGGACGACGAGCGTGCGAGCATCCCTTGGCGCCTCCTCGACCTTCGAGATGCTCGGCGAGAAGCGGGTCGAGAACGGGGACTTCCTTGCCGGCTATCCAATCGTCGGTTCCTACTTCAAGGGAAATGACTACACCGACCGCCTCGACGTCACTTCCTCGGCCGGCCTCCTCATCTATTGCTACAACCCGGAGACCGATTACCAGTATCAACGCAACTCTTCCTTCCGCCTCCTTTCGGAAGCCGAGGACCTTTCTTCCTTCGATATCGAGTACAAGCTCTATGAAGACGACGGGACGGGCCTAGAAACGTGCACCTTGAAGGAAGGGCGCTTCGAACTCATCAACGGGCGTTACCACCTTTTCTACGAAGGCGCGGAATACGTCTGGCAGAACGTAGCCTGACCTTTTGAAGGAGGAAAATCCACTTTTGCGGTGGATTTTTCTTTTATGGAGTCGTTTTGAAAGACTTGCCGGCCGGCTTGGGATAGACTTTGCCCATGAACGAATACGCCTATTCCGCCATTATCCTCCTCGTCCCGTTCCTCGGGACCTCCCTCGGGGCCGCGATGGTCTTCTTCCTCAAGAAGGAAATGCCGCCTCTTCTAAATAAGGCTCTCCTCGGCTTTGCCTCCGGCGTCATGGTCGCCGCGAGCATCTGGAGCCTCATCGTCCCCTCGATCGAGGAAAGCTCTTCCCTTGGGACCTGGGCCTTCCTTCCGGCCCTCGTCGGGGTCCTTCTCGGCTTTGCCTTCCTTTTGCTCATCGATACCTTGACCCCGCACCTCCACCTTCATAGCGACAAGCCGGAAGGGCTCCCGAGCCGGGCCTCGAGGACCTCGATGATGCTTGCGGCCGTCACCATCCATAACGTCCCGGAGGGGATGGCGGTGGGGGTCGTCCTCGCCTCAGCCTTGACCGCGGTCGGAAGCGGGACTCTCGAGGCGGCGATGCTTCCGGCCTTGACTCTCTCCATCGGGATGGCCATCCAGAACTTCCCGGAAGGGACCATCGTTTCCCTCCCTCTCCTCGGCGAAGGCCATTCGAAGGGGAAAAGCTTCCTCTTCGGGGCTTTGTCCGGGGCTGTCGAGCCTCTCGCCGGCCTTTTGGCCGTGCTCCTTCTTTCCCTCGTCGTCCCAGCCCTTCCTTATCTTCTTTCCTTCGCGGCCGGGGCGATGCTCTACGTCGTCGTCGAGGAACTCGTTCCCGAGGCGATGGAAGGGAAGCATAGCAACGTCGCGACCATCGGCTTTGCCCTTGGCTTTTGCCTCATGATGGTCCTCGACGTCGCCCTCGGGTAGAAGCGCTTCCAGTATCCAGCCGGCCGGCGGCTGGTATAGACTAACGGCCGGTATGAACGAAATCGGGTATTCGGCCATCGTCCTCCTTCTTCCCCTCGTCGGGACGGTCCTTGGGGCATCGATGTGCTTTGTTTTAAAGCGGGAGATGCCCACTTGGCTACGGAAGGTCCTTCTCGGCTTTGCTTCTGGCGTCATGGTTGCCGCGAGCATCTGGTCGCTCCTCGACCCCTCGATCGAGCAATCCGCGGAGATGGGGGTTTGGGCTTTCGTCCCGGCTGCCGTCGGGCTCGCCATCGGCTTCGCCTTCCTTTTGCTCATCGATACCTTGACCCCGCACCTTCACGGCAACAAGGCGGATGCCGAGGGGCTTCCTTCGAAGGCGAGCCGGACTTCGATGATGCTGGCCGCCGTTACCATCCACAACATCCCCGAGGGCATGACGACCGGGGTCGTCCTCGCCGCAGCCCTCGCCGCCCTTTCAAGCGGGACCGGCCTCCACGAGGCGATGATCCCGGCCTTGACTTTGGCCCTCGGGATGGCCATCCAGAACTTCCCGGAAGGGGCCATCGTCTCGATGCCGCTTCGGGCCGAAGGGAACGGCAAGCTGAAGAGCTTCCTCCTTGGCTCTATTTCGGGAGCGGTGGAGCCTATTGCCGGCCTTTTGGCCGTCGGCTTCCTTGCCCTCGTCGTCCCGGCCCTTCCTTATCTTCTTTCCTTCGCCGCCGGAGCCATGCTCTACGTCGTCGTCGAGGAACTCGTCCCCGAGGCGATGGAAGGTAAACACACTAATGTCGCGACCGTCGGTTTCGCCGTCGGCTTCATCCTGATGATGATCCTCGACGTGGCCCTCGGCTAAGAAAAGGAAAAGGCGCTCAACGCGCCTTTTCTTGTCTTTTTGGTGTTTTTACTTGTCCTCGAAGGGGAAGAAGTAGGAACCCTCAAACGGCTCTTCCTCCTGCGGCCTCTCTTCCTCTTTCGAAGAAACGACGAAGGAGTGCTCTTCCTCTTTCCTTTCCCTTTCCTTTGAGGCCGTCTCTCCCTTCTTCCGCTCGAAGAGGAAGACTTCCTCTTCCCTTCCTTTGATGTTCGTCTTCCCTTTGCCGAGGAGGCGGAAGCCGTTTTTCTCGAGGACCCGCTTGGAGCCTTCGTTATCGATGAGGCACTGGGCCTTGAAGAGGACGAAGCCTTCGTCTTCGAGATAATCGAGGACGAGAGAGAGGGCCTCGCTCATGAAGCCCTGTCCCCAGAAACGGGAAGCAAGGACGTAGCCGAGTACCGCCTCGGTATTGGAAGCGTCTTTGCTTACGGCTTCGATGGCCCCGACGACCCCGACGGTCGGAAGCTCGATGGCCCAGTGGTAGAAGTCCCTTTCCTCGTAGCGGGTCACAAAGCCCATGAGGTAGCTCAAGGTTTCTTCGCTGGAGGCGTGGGGGTTCCAGGTGACCCACTTGGCAACTTCGGGATCGCTCGCGTAATTTTCATAGACATCCATGAAATCCATGGCTTCGAAGGGCCGAAGGTAGAGCCTTCGCCCGCGGATGGGTATCGAACCGTTCATTTTCCTGACCTCGCTCTTACCTTAAGGTAAGGCCTTGCTTACCGAATTTAAAGGGGAGATTTGCGGGGAAAAGAGTCGACAGGGAAAAATATCGGTAAAAAAATATGGAAACGCTTTCATCCCTTGCCTTTGCATTACCCCCTTCCATAAGGAAAGGCAGACCGTTATCCTTATGCCGGTAAAGAAATACCGAAAGACTTGAAAGGAGGAACCGATGAAAGCGTTCAGCAAGAACCAACTGCAACGCTACCCCGTCTACCTTAAGTTCTTCAAGACCCTTCTCGAAGAGGGCAAGACGTGCGTCTCCTCGCCTTATATTGCCAAGTGCCTTGGCTATAGCGAGGAGCAAATCCGAAAGGACCTCCAAGCCGTGAGCAAGGAGCCGGGCGTCCCGAAGAAGGGACGCGACCTCGAGCGCCTCGTCGAGACGATCGAGAAATTCCTCGGCTACCGCGACTCGACGACCGCCGTCCTTGTCGGGGCCGGGCACCTCGGGCAAGCCCTTCTTAGCTACCCGAACTTCGCGGAGATGGGCTTATCGATCGTCGCTGCCTTCGACAGCAATCCGGCCCTAAGCGGCCGGAAAGTGGGGGACAAGGAAGTCTTCCCGATCGAGAAGCTCCCCAATCTCCTCCCGCGCCTCAACGCCCACATCGCCATCATCACCGTCCCGGCCGCGAGCGCCCAAGAGGTCGCCGACGCGGTCATATCCGCCGGGGCCAGGGCCATCTGGAACTTCGCCCCCATCCACCTCATCGTCCCCGAAGGCGTGGTGGTGGAAAACGTCAACCTGGCCAGCTCGCTGGCCGTGCTGTCCCATCGTCTTAACGAAATGCTTTCCAAGGAGTAATAGGCAAAATGGAAGAAAACAAGACCCTCGATCCGAAAGCCGGCGCCGAGGCGGAAGTCGACGCCCTCGTCAAGAAGGGGCTCAAGGCCCTCGACGAATTCGCCGGCTTCAACCAGGAGCAGATCGACTACATCGTCGCCAAGATGTCGGTCGCCGGCCTCGACCATCACGGCACTTTGGCCCGGATGGCCATCGAGGAAACCCACCGCGGCGTCTTCGAGGACAAGGCGACCAAGAACCTCTACGCTTGCGAATACGTCGTCAACAACATGCGCCACCTCAAGACGGTCGGCATCATCTCCTCGAACCCGGTCACCGGGATCACCCAGATTGCCGAGCCGGTCGGCGTCGTCTGCGGCATCACGCCGGTCACCAACCCGACCTCGACCGTCATCTTCAAGTCCCTCATCTGCATGAAGACGCGGAATCCGATCATCTTCTCCTTCCACCCTGGAGCCCACGAATGCTCGAAGGCCGCGGCCATCGTCATGCGCGATGCCGCCATCGCGGCCGGGGCCCCGAAGAACTGCATCCAGTGGATCGAGACCAAGTCGATGGATGCCACGACCGCCCTCATGCAGCATCCGGGCGTCGCGACGATCCTCGCGACCGGCGGCGAAGGAATGGTCAAGGCCGCCTATAGCTGCGGGAAGCCAGCTCTCGGCGTCGGCGCCGGCAACGTTCCGTGCTACATCAACGAATCCTGCGATAAGGAGCAGACCGTCAACGACGTCGTCCTCTCCAAGAGCTTCGATAACGGCATGATCTGCGCCTCGGAAAGCGCCTGCTTCATCGACGCTTCCATCTACGAGGAGATGAAGGCCCTCTTCAAGCGCTACCGCGTCTATTTCGCCACTCCGGAAGAGACGAGGATGCTCGAGAAGTACATGTTCGGCGTCGAGCGCGGAAGCAAGGACGTCGCCTTGGCCAAGCTCAACAGCAAGGTCGCCGGCATGTCGGCCGTCAACATCGCCAAGAACGCCGGCTTCTCGGTGCCGGAAGGCACTTCCATCATCGGCGTCGAGCTGAAGGAAGTGGGGGAGAAGGAACCCCTCTCCCGGGAAAAGCTCAGCCCGGTCCTTGGCTTCTACAAGGTCAAGAACGCTGATGAAGGCTTCAAGATGTCCGAGGAGATGCTCGAGTTCCACGGCCTCGGCCACTCGGCTGCCATCCATTGCAAGACCCAGGAAATGGCCGATCGCTACGGCGATTACGTCAAGGCCATCCGGGTCATCTGGAACTCGCCTTCGACCTTCGGCGGCATCGGGAACGTCTACAACTCCTTCCTGCCTTCCCTTACCCTCGGCTGCGGCTCCTATGGCCACAACTCGGTCGCCGGCAACGTCTCGGCCGTCAACCTCCTCAACATCAAGCAGCTCGGCAAAAGGAGAAACACCATGCAATGGTTCAAAGTCCCGCAGAAGATCTATTTCGAACGCAATTCGATCCAGTATCTCCGTTCCTGCAAGGACGTCGGCAAGGTCTTCATCGTCACCGACCGTTCGATGGTCGAGCTCGGCTTCCTCAACAAGATCATCGATGAGCTGAACCTCAGAAGGAACCCCGTCACCTACCAGCTCTTCTCTGAAGTCGAACCCGATCCCGACATCACGACCGTCCGCAAGGGCGTCTCGATCATGAACGAGTTCAAGCCCGATACCATCATCGCCCTCGGCGGCGGCTCCGCGATGGATGCCGCGAAGGGCATGTGGATCTTCTACGAGCACCCCGAAGTCAACTTCGACGACCTCAAGCAGAAGTTC